>NZ_QETJ01000266.1:0-3702 GCF_003105095.1 Pseudomonas sp. NDM
GTCACAACGGATATCGGACTCCGGTAGCAATGGAAGCCTTGGCAGCATGAGAAATGACCTAAACCCTATAACCGTGTCCAGTATCGTTTGACCAGAACAGACCGAGGTGTCTTTCGCTAAACATCGACCTGAATGATCGAGTCGATTGAGGATTTGAAAAAACTCAAATCTGCTCCCTTTCCCCCTCGCCCCCTTGGGGGCGGTCCGACGTTTCGGGAGGGCTGGGGTGAGGGGGAAAGGCTCTACCTGACACCCTACAACCCATCAGCCAATACTGATCGCCGGCAATGTCGGCAACGTCACCGTCTGCTGCTTGCGCGGCGCGAGAATCTCCGCCTCGCCATCCACCACAAGCTCATCACGCTGATTGAATACGCGAGTGGCAATGCGCACGCGAAATTTCGGCAGTTTCTCGAGAATCTCCAGACGCACCGTCAGCGTGTCGCCGATCTTTACCGGTTTCTGAAAGCTCATCTGCTGACCGATATAAATAGTGCCCGGCCCAGGCAGTTCGCAAGCAACCGCGGCGCTGATCAGCGCACCGCTGAACATACCGTGGGCAATGCGTTCCTTGAACATGCTCGCGGCGGCAAACTCGGCGTCCAGGTGCACCGGGTTGTGGTCGCCCGACATCGCGGCGAACAGCTGGATGTCGCGCTCTTCGACAGTCTTGCTGTAGCTGGCGGTCTGGCCGACTTCGAGGGCTTCGTAAGGGATGTTGGTAACCTGGGTCATCGGTTTCGATTCCTGTGACGGATTCAGTGAATCCACAAAAAATTATTCGCTGCGCTGCGGGCGCGGATGGCTCAGGGCCTGATCGATCCAGGCGAGCACATCGGCGGTCACTTCGTCGCGATTGCTTTCATTGAACAATTCGTGCCGGGCCTGCGGGTAGATCTTCAGTTGCAGGTGCTGGCTGCCGGCCCTGCGCAAGGCGTTGGCCAGATCAGTCAGACGCTTGCCCTCGCTCACCGGATCACATTCGCCGCCAATCACCAGCAGCGGCAGGCCCGGATCGATTTGCGCGAGATTGGACGCTTTGCTGATTTGCTGCAAGCCGCCGAGCAGGTCGATCCAGAACTGATTGGTACAGCGAAAGCCACACAACGGGTCGGCGGCGTATTTGTCGACCTCGGCCGGATCGCGGCTCAGCCAGTCGAAACGGGTGCGCAGCGGTTTGAATTTATTGTTGAACGAGCCGAACGACAGCCACTCGATCAACGCGCTGCGGCCCTTGCCGCCCTGACGCAGTTTTTCCAGCCGGGCAATCTGCCGGGCGACGCGATACAGGGCCACTGGCTGGAAATTCGATCCGCTGAGAATCGCCCCGTGCAGACTGGCGCTGTGGTGCAGCAGATAGGCCTGGGCCAGGTAACTGCCCATGCTGTGCCCGAGCAGAATGATCGGCACGCCGGGGTGTTGCTGGCCGATGTGCTGGTTGAGGCTGGCCAGATCGCCAACGACCTTGCACCAGCCATCGTCATCGGCGAAATGGCCGAGGGTGCCGTTGTCGGCGGTGCGGCCATGGCCGCGCAGATCCGGTGCGTAGACGCCATAGTCTTTGTCGCAAAACGTGTCGGCGAGGCGGGCGTAGCGAGCGCTGTGCTCGGCCATGCCATGGGCGACGAGAATCACCGCTTTCAAGGGCGTGGCCGGCAGCCAGCGGTTGACGTACAGGCGGCTGCGGTCACTCGCGTCCAGCCAGAAGGTGTCGTGGGTCATGGCGATTCCTTTGCTCAGCATCGCCACAGTGTATAGCGCGTCTGATCAGCCCACGCCACGGCAGGAAGATTCACGGGATCAATGAGGGCTTGCGTCATATTTGCCTCAATGGCCATAGCTGCTAGTGTCCGTGAAGCTCCGCTTTGTGCTTTTCGCCTTCCATGGACGAAGCAGAAACGACAGAAAGCGGCTCCCGGATCGGCTCAGGTAAAGAGGACAAGAACAATGCAACCTGATTTCTGGAATGACAAACGCCCGGCCGGCGTACCGCTGGACATCGACATGGGCGAGTTCAAGTCGGTCATCGAAGTGTTTGAGCGTTCCTGCAAGAAGTTCGCTGACCGCCCCGCGTTCAGCAGCATGGGCATCACCCTGACCTACGCCGAGCTCGAGCGCCAGAGCGCGGCGTTTGCCGGTTATCTGCAGGCCCATACCGATCTGGTGCCGGGAGACCGCATCGCGGTGCAGATGCCCAACGTCCTGCATTATCCGATCGCCGTGTTCGGGGCCTTGCGCGCCGGGCTGATCGTGGTCAACACCAACCCGCTCTACACGCCGCGCGAGATGCGCCATCAATTCAAGGATTCCGGTGCGCGTGCGCTGGTCTACCTGAATCTGTTCGGGCAGAAAGTCCAGGAAGTGCTGCCCGACACCGATATCCAATACCTGATCGAAGCGAAGATGGGCGACCTGATGCCCGCCGCCAAGGGCTGGCTGGTCAATACCGTGGTCAGCAAGGTGAAAAAACTGGTTCCCGAGTATTCGCTGCCCCAGGCGATCTCCTTCAAAAGCGCGCTGCGCATGGGCCGTGGCCTGGGTATCAAACCGCTGAGCGTCGGCCTCGATGACATCGCCGTGCTGCAATACACCGGCGGCACCACCGGCCTGGCGAAAGGCGCGATGCTCACCCACGGCAATCTCGTGGCGAACATGCAGCAAGTGCGCGCCTGTCTGGCCCAACTCGGCCCGGACGGTCAGCCGCTGTTGCGCGAGGGCCAGGAGGTGATGATTGCGCCGCTGCCGCTGTACCACATCTATGCCTTCACCGCGAATTGCATGTGCATGATGGTGTCGGGCAACCACAACGTGCTGATCTCCAATCCGCGCGACATCGCCGGCTTCATCAAGGAGTTGAAGAACTGGCGTTTCTCGGCACTGCTGGGCTTGAACACCTTGTTTGTTGCGCTGATGGACCATCCCGATTTCAAGACCCTGGATTTCTCCAGCCTGAAGCTGACCAACTCCGGCGGCACCGCGCTGGTGAAGGCCACCGCCGAGCGCTGGGAGCAGATGACCGGTTGCCGCATCACCGAGGGTTACGGCCTGACCGAAACCTCGCCGGTGGCCTGCACCAACCCCTATGGCGACCAGTCGCGGCTGGGCACCGTCGGCCTGCCGGTGCCGGGCACGCTGGTGAAAATCATCAACGATGACGGCGTCGAGCAGCCGCTGGGCGAGCGTGGCGAGCTGTGCATCAAAGGCCCGCAGATCATGAAGGGCTACTGGAACAAACCCGAGGCCACTGCCGAAGTGCTCGATGCCGAAGGCTGGTTCAAGTCCGGCGACATCGCCGTGATCGACCCGGACGGTTTCGTGCGCATCGTTGATCGCAAGAAGGACATCATCATCGTCTCCGGCTTCAACGTGTATCCGAACGAAATCGAAGACGTGGTCATGGCCCACCCGAAAGTCGCCAACTGCGCGGTGATCGGCGTGCCGGACGAGCGTTCGGGGGAGGCGGTGAAGCTGTTTGTCGTGGCGCGGGAAACCGGTGTCAGTCTTGAAGAGCTGAAGGCCTACTGCAAAGAGAATTTCACCGCCTACAAAGTGCCGAAACACATCGTGCTGCGTGAGTCGTTGCCGATGACGCCTGTAGGGAAAATTCTGCGGCGCGAGTTGCGGGATATCGCATAAAGGTCACAAGCGAAAAGATCGCAGCCTTCGGCAGCTCCTACATTTGGAATGCGTTCCCTTTGTAGG
>NZ_QETJ01000267.1:0-3662 GCF_003105095.1 Pseudomonas sp. NDM
AGCTCCTACAGGGAACGCATTCTCATGTAGGAGCTGCCGAAGGCTGCGATCTTTTGCTTTTGTGGTTAGCCCCTGCGCCAAACCCCTTTCCCAATCAACCGCGCCCGATCGTGCGCCATGCTGAAATCCTGCTCCGGCCCCTTCGGTACAACGCCCGTCGGGTTAATCGTCTTGTGACTGCCGTAGTAGTGATGCTTGATGTGCTGAAAATCCACCGTTTCGGCAATCCCCGGCCACTGATACATCTCACGCAGCCAGTTCGACAGGTTCGGGTAATCGGCAATCCGCCGCAGGTTGCACTTGAAGTGGCCGTGATACACCGCGTCAAAGCGAATCATCGTGGTGAACAGACGCACATCGGCTTCGGTCAGGTATTCCCCGCTCAGGTAGCGATTGGCACCCAGCAGTTGCTCAAGATGATCCAGCTCGGCAAATACTTCATCGAATGCCTGTTCGTAGGCCTGCTGCGACGTGGCAAAACCGGCGCGGTAGACACCGTTGTTCACCGCTGGATAGATCCGTTCGTTCAGTGCATCGATCTCGTTGCGTAGCGGCTCTGGGTAAAAGTCCAGATCGTTGCCGGTGAGATCGTCGAACGCGCTGTTGAACATGCGGATGATTTCCGCTGATTCATTGCTGACGATGCGCTTGAGTTTCTTGTCCCACAGCACTGGCACCGTCACACGCCCGGTGTAGTCAGGCGTGTCAGCGGTATAGCGCTGATGCATGAATTCGAAGCCATCAAGCTTGTCACCGGTCGAGCCGAGCGCCTTGTCAAAGGTCCAGCCGTTTTCCAGCATCAGCCAGCTGACGACCGAAACGTCGATCAGGCTTTCCAGCCCTTTGAGTTTGCGCAGGATCAGCGTGCGATGCGCCCAAGGGCAGGCAAGGGAAACGTAGAGGTGGTAGCGCCCGGCTTCGGCCGCGAAACCGCCTTCGCCGCTGGGGCCGGGCTGGCCGTCGCTGGTTACCCAGTTGCGTCGCTGCGCTTGCTCGCGCTGGAATGCGCCGTCCTTGCTGCTTTCGTACCACTTGTCCTGCCAGTGGCCGTCGACGAGTAAACCCATGATCAAGACTCCCAAAACCAATATGCGTTGGAGTCGAGTCTATTCCGATGAGTTCGAACAAAAAGCGCAAAGATCGGGCGCTAATGATCGGTTAGATCGATGTGTTGCGTGCTGCCCAATATTGCTCGGCGGTGATGAACGCCTGTTCACGATTTTGACCAAGGCCGCGCAGGGCGAGGGCCATGGTCGCAATCAAGGCCATTTGCGGGTAACTGTCGACCACGTCGCCACGCCACACGGCTTTCAAGTGTTCGATGTCCAGCGAGGCGGGTTTGACGTGGCGTTGCGCTGACAACTGTGGCCATTCTTCGTCCCAGCTCTGACCGCCGGTAGTGCCGTAGAGATGGCTGGTCGCGTCGGGGTTGATCTCGATTTCACCACCGTCGCCCTTGACCACGATCGCCGTATCGCCAAGCAAACCGCTGGCATCGCGGTGCACCGCCTGGTAGCCCGGATGGAAAATGCTTTGCAGGCCACAACGCGCGCCCAGCGGATTGAGAATCCGCGCCAGCGAGTGGATCGGTGAACGCAGGCCGAGGGTGTTGCGCAGGTCGATCATCTTCTGCAACTGCGGCGCCCAGTCCACCAGCGGCATAAAGGCCAGGCCGCCGTTGTCCAGTGCCGTTCCGACCTGCTGCCAGTTGCGGCACAGGGGAATGTTCAGTTCGCCCAGCAGTTGTTCGCTGTACAGACGCCCGGCCGTGTGCGCACCGCCGCCATGCATGAAGATGCGCACGCCATTCTGTGCGAGACATTTGGCTGCCAGCAGGTACCACGGCAGATGGCGTTTTTTGCCGGCGTAGGTCGGCCAGTCCAGATCGACATTCATTGCCGGCGCCTGCAAGCGTTGGCGCAGCGCCTCGGTGAAACCGGCCATTTCCTCGGCGCTTTCTTCCTTGTGCCGCAGCAACATCAGGAAGGCGCCGAGTTGCGTATCTTCAACCTGATCGTCAAGCACCATGCCCATAGCCTCGCGGGCTTCCTCACGCGTCAGGTCGCGGGCGCCGCGTTTGCCTTTGCCGAGAATCCGTACGAATTGCGCGAACGGATGCTCGGCAGGCGTTTCGAGGGTCAATGCTGGAAAGTCGGTCATAGGCAATTCGTTGGTTTGGGCAGGCCCGCCAGCTTCGCGGCGAGTTTGGCAGGGGTGCCTTTGAACAGTCGATTCAAGTGCAGACTGTTGCCTTTGTCCGCGCCGAGCTTCAACGCGGTGTACTTGATCAGCGGCCGCGTGGCCGGGGACAGCTGGAATTCGGCGTAGAAGCTGCGCAGCAGTTCGAGGACTTCCCAGTGTTCGGGGGTCAACTCGATGTCCTCGGCGGCGGCAAGGGCGCTGGCGACTTCGGCCGACCAGTCGCTGAGGTCGACGAGAAAGCCGTCTTTGTCCAGTTCGATGGCGCGGGCGCCGACGTTCATCGAATTCATAGCCAGCTGTTGACCTTGGCGTGACGGACCGACAGCTCGACGAAGGCCGGATAATCGATGGCTTCAGCCCAATCCGGAACCTCGATCGCACGGGCCTGAGCGTCTTCAACCAATACAAACAGATTGGCTGGCCGTGCTTGCAGGGCAGAGAACGGCACAGTGTCCGGTTGCAGGGCATACACCGCATCACCAGACAGCAAAACCGCATCGGCGCTGCCGAGCAGGCGCAGGCAACTGGTCAGGCGGTCGTCGCCGAACGGGGAATGAGACAACACATGCAAAGTCGACATCAGAGGGTGATCACCTGGTCGTAACGGTCAATAAGGGCGGTGATTTGATCGGTGGCAAGCGGCTGCGCTTCGTCCAGCGACAGTTGGCCAAGACCGCGCGCGTGGGCGCTTTCTGCGCAATAGAACAGCTCCTCGACACCAAACATCGGCAACGCCTGCAGGTTGGCGCTGAGGTCTTTCTGCTGCAGGGCCTTGGCGTTCTGCCCGGCGGCCAGTTGCAGCACGCCGTCATCGAGAAACAGCAGGCCGATCGGCAAATCGAAGGCGCCCCCGGCGAGCACTATGTCCAGCGCTTCCCGCGCGCCGGGGCCGGACCAGGGCGATTGGCGACTGATGATCAACAGCGATTTGGCCATGTTCACGCGCCTCCGAAACAGACAAGACGGTCAGCGTCCTGCACGGCGTCGTGCAACTGACCAAGACCGGACAATTCCCACGGCGCGCTTAGCGAAATCGCATCACGCTGGTAACGCTTGGCTTCTTCTTCGTTCAATACACCACGGCGAAGTGCGGCGGCGATGCAAACCACGCCATCGAGTTGCTTATCGTTGATAAAGGCGCGCCATTGCTTGGGCAAGTCCGGTTCATCCTGTGGCGTCACCACTGCATCGGAGGCGTTGAACACGCCGTCCTGATAGAAAAACAGCCGGACAATCTCGTGCCCGCCGGCCAGCGCGGCCTGGGCAAACAGCAGGGCACGGCGCGAGGAGGGCGCATGGGCGGCGGAAAACAGCGCAATGGCGAACTTCATGATGAACTCGATCAGCGAAACTGCGGCCATGATAAAGCTTTATTGCAGCAGCCGCGAAACCTCAGTTTTACGCGATGCCTTTGTAGGAGTGAGCCTGCTCGCGATAGCGGTGTGTCATCCACAAAACGT
>NZ_QETJ01000268.1:0-3658 GCF_003105095.1 Pseudomonas sp. NDM
GGCTCACTCCTACAGGGGGAACGCATTCCAATTGTAGGAGTGAGCCTGCTCGCGATAGGGCCGGTGGGGCCACTGCACCTCTCAAACCGATACCACCACCCGATTGCGTCCGCCTTCCTTGGCCTGATACAGCGCCTTGTCCGCCGCAAACAACAACTGCTCCAGGGTCATCTCGCTCGCTGTCGTCCATGTCGCGATGCCGATACTCACGGTCATCGCCCGCTCAGCGCCTTCGGTCCACGGCAGGTTTTCCACAGCGCTACGGATCTGCTCGGCGATCTGCTGCGCTCCTGCGCTGTCGGTCTCGGCGAGAATCACCGAAAACTCTTCGCCGCCATAACGCGCAACCAGATCCGCCGGACGTCGCACATTTGCCGTGATCACCTTGGCCAGCTCACGCAAGACCTGATCGCCGGCCTGATGGCCATGTCGGTCGTTGAAGGCCTTGAAGTGGTCGGCATCGATCATCATCACCGACAGCGGCTGGCCCGAGCGTTGCGCGCGGAACCACTCATGACGCAGGGTCTGATCGAGCATGCGCCGGTTGGCCACGCCGGTCAGGTCATCGGTGGCGGCCAGTTGCGCCAGCTCGCGTTCGGCGCGATGGCGCAAACGCAGTTCCCGGGCGAGCAGCCAGGTCAGCCACAACAGGCCAAGGCACAGCACGCCGGTGGCGCCACTGATCAATATCGCCGTGCGCCGCCAGGTGCCGAACACCTCATCACTGGACAGCGCGACCATTACGGTCAACGGCAGATTGCCGACCCGCGAGTAGGTATAGAGCCGGCGTTGTTTATCCATGCTCGAGGTGCTGGTGAAACTGCCGCTGCCATCGCGATCATTGAGGATGCGCACAACGTTGGGCCGATTGCCGAAGCTCTTGCCCACCGAATCGCTTTGCAGGTACGGCTTCTGCGCGAGCAGCACGCCATCGCTGTTGATGATGTTCAATGTGCTGTCGGTGCCAATGTCGAGGCTTTTGAACAGTTCGTCGAAGTAGTCGAGTTTCAACGACGCCACCGCCACACCGAGGAATTCACCGGTCTGCGAGGAGATGCGTCGACTGAAGCTGATGCGCCACTGATCGGCCTCGTCGCAATCGCAACGGGTCTTGAACGGCCGGCTGATGAACATGCCCATCTCGCGGTTGAACGCATGGGCGAGGAAATAATCGCGGTCAGCGAAATTGCCCGGTTTCGGTTCGATGCGCGAGGAGTCGGCGACGACCTCGCCATGCTTGTCCAGCAGCAGGATGTCGCCTTTGAAGCGCGCGGTGGCCGAGCGATCGAACAGCGCCAGGTGACGGATCTGCGGCGAGACCTGCTGCAAGTCGTCACGCTGGGCGGCGGCGATCAGGCCTTGCAGCGTCAGGTCGTACAGCTCGACGGTGCGCAGCACATCGGCGTCGATCAGTTGCGCGATGGTGGTCGCACGGCGAGTGGCGGCTTCCTGCGCACTGGCGTACTCGCGGATCAGCAGGAAGGTGACGATGCACACCATCGCAATCACGGTCAGCAGACTGCCAAGGATCAGCAGGCGCTCGGGGCGACCGGTCTGGCCTGCGATGGGAGGTGTGCGGCTGGCGATCATAATGGGGAGCCGGTTGGAGTGGTTTCATAAGCTTAGTTGGGCTGACGCCGGACGAACCTGTGGGAGCGAGCCTGCTCGCGAAAGCTGATTGTCAGTCAACATCTGCGTTGAATGACACACCGCTTTCGCGAGCAGGCTCGCTCCCACAGGATCGATCACAGGATCTGAAAAACGCCGCGCCGATCTTAGAAGACGTTGACCGGGTAGTCGATGATCACGCGGTATTCATCTGTATCCGAATCAATCGCGCCGTAGCCATTGCCGCCACGGTTGGTCGCCCATTGCAGGCGCACCGCCAGGTCCTTGGCCTGACCGCTTTGCACGACGTACTGCAAATCGATATCGCGCTCCCAGTGTTTGGCGTTGCGGCCATCAGCGCTGTACCAGCTGGAATAGCCTGGGTTGTCCGGGTCGGCTTTGGTCAGGTCGACCGTGCCGCGCGAATAGGACAGCGCCGAAGTCAGCCCTGGCAGGCCGACACCCGTGAAGTCGTAAGCGTACTTGAGCTTCCACGAGCGTTCGTTCGGGCCGTTGAAATCCGAGTATTGCTGGGAGTTGTCCAGGTAAACGCTGTCGCCCTGGCTGATGTAGTCGAACGGTGTGTTGCCGTTGACCCGCTGGTACGCGGCGGTAACGCTGTGGCTGCCGATGCCGACGGTCAGATGCGCGCTCCAGGTGTTGTTGTCTATGTCGCCGAGCAGCGCATCACCGGTGTCTTGCGTGTGATAGAAATGCAGGCCCGGGTTGAGGCTGACCAGATCGTTCAGTTGCCAGGTGTAGTCGAGGTCGTAGTAGTACTGGTTCCAGATGTCTTTCAGCTCAGAGGCATAGAGGCTACTGGTCAGACCTTCGACACCGCTCCAGGCCACACCAGCCCAAGTCAGGTGCTGACTCTCATCGCCATCGGCGAGGGTGCCGTAGGACGTACCGATTCGCGTGTGACCGCTCTGGTTATACGGCTTGGTGAAACTGGCCTGGCCACCTTCGATCAGCCAGCCGTCGAAACTGTGATTGGCGAGGCTGATACCGCGAAACGTCTGCGGCAGCATCCGCGTGTCGCCGCCGGCAATCACCGGGTTGGTGAGGAACAGGTCACCGGCCTTCAACTCGGTATCGAACGCACGCAGCTTCAACGTTCCGCCTGCGGTGGAGAACGAGCCTGGCGCTTTGCCGTTGCCATCGCTGATCGGCAGGATACTCGAACCGTCGGTACCGCCACCGCCGTCGAGTTTCAGGCCGAGCATGGCGTGGGCATCAAAACCGAAGCCAACCGTGCCCTCGGTATAGCCGGACTGGAACACCCCGAGAAAACCCTGGCCCCACTCGATGTTGTCGTCCGCTTGCTGCAAGCGGTTGCGATTCATGTAGTAGTTGCGGGCGTTCAGGTTGAGGCTCGAACCTTCGACGAAGCCTTGTTCAGCAGGCTCGTCGGCGTGGGCGGTGGGAACAATCGTTGCGGCCATTGCAATGAACAGCGGTGTAAGGCGGGCAGGGTAAAACACGTGCGGTGGAACTCCTTGGGTCAGCGGGCCGCTCTGTTTCTTGAGCGGCTTGATATTTCTTGTTGTTACAGACGCACCAGACGGCTTTCAGACCACAACGAAAAAAGGCCGCTGAAAGGCAGCGGCCTGGAGTGACGACGGTTGAACGGGAAGAGCCAAACAACCGCGTCGAGGGAAACCTTTCGCGGTGCGACTCAGCTGTCTTTCTCGATTACTTGAGTCTGGGAATTGGCGGCCTGGGGGGATTGCGTCGCGTCTTGAGCCTTGGCCATCACTTCGGCCTGATGCTGATCGAATGCCTGCGCGCGAGCGACTTTTTGCGCCACGAACGTTTGCGATTCTTCAGCCATCGCCATCGGCGACAGGATCAATGAGGACAAAACGAACGCGCTGGCAATACCCATACTGTTGGACATCTGGAAAACCTTCTTGCTTGGCAAGTGCTGTTTGGTGCGGGCAAAGATAAGGTTGCCAAGGGCTGGGAAACAGCGTGATTTTCATAAATGACTGTTACAGCAAAAGCAAAGATCGCAGCCTTCGGCAGCTCCTACAAGGGCGTGTCGTAC
>NZ_QETJ01000269.1:0-3648 GCF_003105095.1 Pseudomonas sp. NDM
CGCGATAGCGTCCGTCCAGACACATGTCAGCGTCTGATACACCGCTATCGCGAGCAGGCTCACTCCTACAGGGGTTTCAGCGTCGGTCAGAGCACCGAAGCGGTCTGCGGCAGTTTCGGCTGTTTGTACAGATCCAGCAGCACCTGATCGAGCACCGACGAGGCACCGAACGGGGCCTTGTCGTTGAGGATCGCCACCACCGCCCAGGTATTGCCGTTGACGTCACGGCTGAAACCGGCGATTGCGCGCACGGTGTTCAGAGTACCGGTCTTGACGTGGGCTTCGCCGCGCATCGCCGTGGTTTTCAGACGTTTGCGCATGGTGCCGTCGGTACCGGCAATCGGCAGCGAGCTGATGTATTCGGCGGCGTACGGGCTGTGCCAGGCGGCCTGAAGCATATTGGCCATCTCACGCGCACTGACTCGCTCGGCCCGCGACAGACCAGAGCCGTTCTCCATCACCAGATGCGGGGCGGTGATGCCTTTCTTCGCCAGCCATTGACGGACCACGCGCTGCGCCGCCCGGGCGTCATCACCGTCGGCGTCGTTGCGGAAACGCTGGCCAAGGCTGAGGAACAGCTGCTGAGCCATGGTGTTGTTACTGTATTTATTGATGTCGCGGATGATCTCGGCCAGATCCGGCGAGTAAGCGCGGGCGAGCAACTTGGCGCTGCTCGGCGTCGGCGCCAGACGATCCTTGCCCTGGATGCTGCCACCCAGCTCCTTCCAGATCGCGCGCACGGCGCCGGCGGTGTAGGTGGCGTGGTCGAGCAGCGACAGGTAGGTCTGCGAACTGCAGCCTTCGCCCAACTGGCCGCCGACTGTCACGGTCACGCTGCCATCGGCCTGCGGCACCGGGTTGTAGCGCACGCCGCCGGTGCATTGCTTGGAGGGCAGCGCCTTGACGGTGTTTTCGATACGAATGCTGGCAATCGGCGGTTCCACCGAAATCAACACGCGGCCACCGTCATTGCGTGCAACGAAGCGCAGGGCTTTCAGGTTGACCAGCAACGAGTCGGGCTTGACCAGGAACGGCTTGTTGTCGTCGTTGCCGTCATCGTTGAATTCCGGCAATTGCGGCTGCACGAAGAAGTTGCGGTCGAGGATCAGGTCGCCGGTGATCTGTGTGACGCCGTTGGCGCGCAGGTCGCGCATCAGCAGCCAGAGTTTCTCCATGTTCAGCTTCGGGTCACCGCCACCCTTGAGGTAGAGATTGCCGTTGAGAATGCCGCCGCTGAGGTCGCCATCGGTGTAGAACTCGGTTTTCCACTGGTGGTTGGGGCCGAGCATTTCCAGCGCCGCATAGGTGGTGACCAGTTTCATCGTCGAGGCCGGGTTGACCGACACATCGGCGTTGAACACGGTCGGCGTGCCCGGACCGTCGAGCGGCACCATCACCAGCGACAGCGCGGTGGGCTGCAGCTTGCTGGCCTTGAGGGCTTTTTCGACGTTCGGGGTAAGGGAAGTGTTGATGGTGGCAGCGGAAACGGGCAGGGCCAAAGGCAGAAGAAGGCCAGCGAGAAACAGTGGACGCAACGATTTGATCATATGCAATAAAACCCTGCTGAAGAGGGGGAAAAAGACGAGGACATGGATGAAAAGGCCCTCAGTGGTCATGAAAGTGTCGGCATTATGCCCCAAGCTGTAACAGCTTGTGCCGTGTCAGGGCCGGCCAAGGGGTTATTTTTTTACAGGCGGTCGGCCGCAGCGGCCAGAGAGTCGGGCAATCGCCGGCTTAAACTGGTAAAGTGCCGGCCGTTATTACTTAAGAGGATTGTTCCAATGGCGACTAACCGTTCCCAGCGTCTGCGCAAAAAACTGTGCGTTGATGAATTTCAAGAGCTGGGTTTCGAACTGAACCTGGACTTCAAAGAAGACTTGTCCGAAGAAGCCATTGACGCTTTCCTCGAAGCATTCATCAAAGAAGCCATGGAAGCCAACGGTCTGGGTTATGTAGGCGGCGACGACTTCGGTCTGGTATGCCTGCAGAAGCGTGGCTCGGTCAACGAAGAGCAGCGCGCTGCCGTTGAAGCCTGGCTGAAAAACCGCTCCGAGCTGACCAAGTACGAAGTCAGCCCGCTGCTGGACGTGTGGTATCCGGAAAAGCCGATCAACGCGGCGAAGTGATACTGAAAAAACGGCGACCTTCGGGTCGCCGTTTTTTTTCGTCTGGGGTTTGGGTGTTCGACTTGGATTTGGTGGTGGATTTGCCCCTCACCCCAGCCCTCTCCTGAGGGAGAGGGAGCCGATTTGTGGGCTTTTCAAGATGTGAGTTCGACTCGGTACCTCATGTGGCGCACCTCTTCCAAACACCAAGGTCAGTTCCCTCTCCCTCCGGGAGAGGGCTAGGGTGAGGGGCTTTTGATCTTGTGCCTTACGCTTTGCGCCAGTTCAGGATAAGCAAGGTCAACACCCCCGCAACAATCCCCCAGAACGCCGAGCCAATGGAAAACAGCGTCAGCCCCGACGCGGTGACCATAAAGGTGATCAGTGCAGCTTCCCGTTCCTTCGCCTCGCTCATGGCGATGCTCAAACCATTGATGATCGAGCCGAACAGCGCCAGTGCGGCAATCGACAGCACCAGTTCTTTCGGCAATGCGGCAAACAGGGCCGCCAATGTGGCGCCGAACACCCCGGCGATCCCGTAGAACACCCCGCACCACACCGCGGCGGTGTAGCGCTTGTTGCGGTCTTCGTGGGCATGCGGGCCAGTGCAGATCGCCGCGCTGATCGCCGCGAGGTTGATGCCGTGGGAGCCGAACGGCGCCAGTAACAACGAGGCGATGCCGGTGGTGGTGATCAATGGCGAGGCCGGGACGTTATAGCCATCGGCACGCAGCACCGCGATGCCGGGCATGTTCTGCGAGGTCATCGCCACCACGAACAGTGGAATGCCGATGCTGATGGTCGCCGCCAGAGAGAAATGCGGCGTAGTCCAGACTGGCGTCGCCACTTCCAGATGAAAGCCGCTGAAATCCAGCAGCCCCATGAAGCCCGACAGCGCGGTGCCGATCAGCAGCGCAGCGAGCACGGCATAACGCGGCGACAGGCGTTTGACCAGCAGATAGGTGAAGAACATCCCCAGCACCAGCCCGGTGCGGTGTTGCGCGGCGACAAAGATTTCGCTGCCGATCTTGAACAGAATCCCGGCGAGCAATGCCGCCGCCAGGGAAGCCGGGATCTTTTTCACCAGCCGTTCGAAGCTGCCGGTCAGGCCGCAAATCGTCACCAGTACCGCGCAGGTAATGTAGGCGCCGATCGCCTCGCCGTAGCTGACACCGCCCAGGCTGGTGATCAGCAACGCCGCGCCGGGGGTCGACCAGGCGATGGTGATCGGTGTGCGATAGCGCAGCGACAGGCCGATCGAGCACACCGCCATGCCGATCGAGATCGCCCAGATCCACGAGGAGATCTGCCCGCTGCTCAGCCCGGCCGCTTGCCCGGCCTGGAACATCAGCACCAGCGAACTGGTGTAGCCGGTCATCATCGCGATGAAACCGGCGACGATGGCGGAAGGCGAAGTATCGGCCAGCGGGCGCAGGCGGGCGTGGGTGGCGTCGGTCATGACGGCGGTGTTCCTTATACCAATGGAGAGGTCCCCTTCGACGCAATCCCCCTGTAGGAGTGAGCCTGCTCGCGATGGCGGTGT
>NZ_QETJ01000270.1:0-3566 GCF_003105095.1 Pseudomonas sp. NDM
CATCCCAATGTAGGAGCTGCCGAAGGCTGCGATCTTTTGCTCTTGATTATTTATCAGTCAACGCAAACTGCGTCAGGCAAAAGGTAGGAATGCCCATATCCTCAAGACGCTGCGAACCTTGCAGCTCCGGCAAATCGATGATCGCCGCGGCCTCATGCACCCGTGCGCCCATGCGGCGAATCAGGTTGGCCGCCGCGATCAGCGTGCCGCCGGTGGCGATCAGGTCATCGAACATCACCACCGAATCGCCTTCGCACAGGCTGTCGGCGTGCACTTCCAGAAATGCTTCGCCGTATTCGGTCGCATAACCTTCGGCGAGCACGTCCGCCGGCAGTTTGCCTTGCTTGCGGAACAGCACCAGCGGTTTGTTCAACTGATAGGCCAATACCGAACCGATCAGGAAACCACGGGCGTCCATTGCGCCGATGTGGGTGAAGTCGGCTTCGACGTAGCGATGGGCGAAGCTGTCCATCACCAGGCGCAGGGCCGTAGGCGACTGGAACAACGGGGTGATGTCGCGAAAGATCACGCCCGGCTTGGGAAAGTCGATCAGGGGGCGGATCAGGGATTTGATGTCGAAGGAGTCGAAGACCATCGGGGTGTCCTGGCAGGGCTGCAAACGGCGCAGTATACCCGCGGCTGAAACGATTCGCTCAACCGCGGGTCGTGATCAGCCTTCGATCGAACCGCCGGCCAGCGCGCACAGCTGGATCGGATCGAGAATGTGGATCTCCTTGCCCTCGGCGGCAATCAGCTCGTTCTGCTGGAAGCGCGTGAATACCCGCGACACGGTTTCCACCGCCAGACCCAGGTAATTGCCGATTTCATTGCGCGACATGCTCAGGCGGAACTGGTTGGCCGAGAAGCCGCGAGCGCGGAAGCGTGCCGACAGGTTGACCAGGAAGGTGGCGATGCGCTCGTCAGCGGTCTTCTTCGACAGCAGCAGCATCATTTGCTGGTCGTCGCGGATCTCGCGGCTCATCACCCGCATCAACTGGCGGCGCAGTTGCGGCAATTGCAGGGCCAGTTCGTCGAGGCGTTCGAAGGGGATTTCGCAGACCGAAGTGGTTTCCAGCGCCTGGGCTGACACCGGGTGTTTCTCGGTGTCCATGCCCGACAGTCCAACCAGTTCGCTCGGCAGATGGAAACCAGTCAGTTGCTCTTCGCCGGCATCGCTCAGGCTGAAGGTTTTCAGGGCGCCGGAGCGAACTGCATAAACCGAATCGAAGGTGTCGCCCTGGCGAAACAGAAACTCGCCTTTCTTCAACGGGCGGCCGCGTTTAACGATTTCGTCGAGCGCATCCATGTCTTCCAGATTCAGAGAAAGTGGCAGGCAGAGCGGGGCCAGGCTGCAATCCTTGCAGTGGGCCTGGTTGTGAGCGCGCAGTTTGACTGGCTCGGACATTTCTTCAATCCTTGTGGGAAAACACACATAAGACGTAAGGGTAACCCACCCAAGGACATTCAGGCCAGCACGCGGCGATGTTGTCCCACAGACATAAAGCCGCAGCACCGGCGGCCGATAAACAGCTATCAGCATTCATCCACGGAAGGTTCCGATGACCGCCATTGGCACGCTAGGCCCCGGTAGCAGCGGCGTTGCTGCCGCGCCGGAGTTAAACAATACCGACGCTGCGAGCGACCGCGACGACGACCTGTCGATAACGGCAAGCCCGACCTTGGTCGAGGGCGTCAAAGTGTCGCTGTCCGGCGCGGCCATCGCCAAATCCGCCGCTGTCGGCGGCGAAAACAGCGACATCGACAACAGCGGCCTACCGGAGAACATCCAGCAATTGCTGAAGATGATCCGCAAAATCCAGAAAGAAATTATCGAAAAGAAAGCGCGGATGGCGGCGGTCATGTCCGACAAAACCCTCTCCAATGAAGAAAAGATCAACAAGCTCGCCGCATTGCGTGGAGCCATCGCCGCCCTCAACAGCGGCCTGATCACCGCCAACCTGGCTTTGTCGAAAGTGATGAACCAGTCGGCGCTGAGCCCTGATCAGAACCTCAAGGTCGGCTCGTTGCTGACCAAGCCTTAGATCACCCGCGAGAAACGCTGGCGGTTCTGCTGCTCAAGGTACGCATCGAAGACCATGCACACCGAGCGCACCAGCAATCGGCCCGCCGGCAACACCTCGATCCCGTCGCGATCAATCCTGATCAGGCCATCCTCGGCCATCCCCTGCAATTGCGGCCACAGCGCGCCGAAATAGCCCTGGAAGTCGACATTGAACTGCTGCTCGATTTCAGCGAATTCGAGTTTGAAATTACAGATCAGCTGCTGAATCACCGCGCGGCGCAAGCGATCGTCGGCGTTGCACACCAGGCCGCGACTGGTCGCCAGTTGCGCGCTGGCGAGGCTGTTCTGATAAGCAGCGAGGTCGCTGCTGTTCTGGCAGTACAAATCGCCAATCTGGCTGATCGCCGACACGCCCAGACCAATCAGATCGCAATGGCCGTGGGTGGTGTAACCCTGGAAATTGCGTTGCAGGGTCTGTTCCTCCTGGGCAATTGCCAGATCGTCATCGGGCAGGGCGAAGTGGTCCATGCCGATGTAGCGGTAACCGGCAGCGATCAGTTGTTCGATGGTGCGCTGCAGCATCTCCAGCTTGTGCGCCGGGCTGGGCAATTCGCTGCTGTTGATCCGCCGTTGCGGCATGAAGCGCTCCGGCAGATGCGCGTAGTTGAACACCGAGAGGCGATCCGGTTGCAGGCTGATCACTTCGTCGACGGTGCGGGCGAAATTGTCCGGGGTCTGCTTCGGCAGGCCGTAGATCAGATCGATGTTGATCGAGCGAAATTGCAGGGTCCGCGCCGCGTCGATCACCGCGCGGGTTTCCTCCAGACTTTGCAGGCGATTGACCGCGCGCTGCACCGCCGGATCAAGATCCTGCAGACCGATGCTGACCCGGTTGAAACCCAATTCGCGCAGCAGGCCCATGGTCGACCAGTCGGCCTCGCGCGGGTCGATTTCGATGCCGTAATCACCGGAGTCGTCATCGAGCAGATTGAAATGCTTGCGCAGGTGCGCCATCAGCTGGCGCAGTTCGTCGTGGCTGAGAAAGGTCGGCGTGCCGCCACCGAAATGCAGTTGCTCGACTTTTTGCGTCGGGTCGAGGTGGCAGGCGATCAACTGGATTTCCTGCTCGAGCCGTTGCAGATATGGCTGCGCGCGACCGCGATCCTTGGTGATGACCTTGTTGCAGGCGCAGTAGTAGCAAATGTTTGCGCAGAACGGCACATGCACGTACAGCGACAACGGCCGCTGGGCCTTGCGGCTGTCGCGCAGGGCGTGGAACAGGTCGAAGGTGCCGACCTGCCCGTGAAATTGCACGGCAGTCGGGTACGAGGTGTAGCGTGGCCCCGCCAGATCGTAGCGGCGGATCAGATCAGAGTCCCAACGAATGGCGTCGAGCATGCGGGCATTCCCCCGGATAGGCTGGCAGTGTGGCGAGTCTATCGGGGTGCGGCGATGGGGCTGTTGATTTGCATCAACAGCACAAGGTCAAAAGATCGCAGCCTTCGTCAGCTCCTACCTTGGAATGCGACCTCCTGTAGGAGCT
>NZ_QETJ01000271.1:0-3463 GCF_003105095.1 Pseudomonas sp. NDM
CCGGAGCCGCTGCGCCAGGATCGATCCCGCAGCGAAGGAACCCCGAGCCCCAGCGAGCGGGCCGAACGTCAGGGCGAAGACCTTTTGGTTCCTTTTGGGGCGTTTGCCAAAAGGGACTCGCCGTAAGGGCGAAACCGCCAGCCGCAACACCCAAAAAAACGGATATTCACACAATCCCCCAGAGCATGGCCGGCCCAAAGGCCGCCAAGGTCCCCTGAACACAAGCAGAAACACACCCGCCCCATTGCAACCACCCCACCCCTGCCCCATCTAACACCCCATACCCCATTGCGCAGGTGCCCCATGACCGACCAGCAAGATCGCCCGGACAACCACGACGACTACGAAACCGACCACATCGAACACACCTCCTCCGGCACCGGCCTGGCGCTGCCCGGGCAAAACCTGCCGGACAAGGTCTACATCATCCCGATCCACAACCGCCCATTCTTCCCGGCCCAGGTCCTGCCAGTCATCGTCAACGAAGAACCCTGGGCCGAAACCCTCGAACTGGTCAGCAAATCCGAACATCACTCCCTGGCCCTGTTCTTCATGGACACGCCCCAGGAAGACCCGCGCCACTTCGACACCGGCGCCCTCCCCGAATACGGCACGCTGGTCAAAGTCCACCATGCCAGCCGCGAGAACGGCAAACTGCAATTCGTCGCCCAAGGCCTGAGCCGCGTGCGCATCAAGACCTGGCTCAAGCATCACCGCCCGCCCTATCTGGTCGAAGTCGAATACCCGCACCAGCCCACCGAGCCGACCGACGAGGTCAAGGCCTACGGCATGGCGCTGATCAATGCGATCAAGGAGCTGCTGCCGCTCAACCCGCTGTACAGCGAAGAGCTGAAGAACTACCTCAACCGCTTCAGCCCCAACGACCCGTCGCCGCTGACCGACTTCGCCGCCGCGCTGACGTCCGCCACCGGCCCCGAGCTGCAGGAAGTGCTCGACTGCGTGCCGATGCTCAAGCGCATGGAAAAAGTCCTGCCGATGCTGCGCAAGGAAGTCGAAGTCGCGCGCCTGCAAAAAGAGATCTCAGCCGAAGTTAACCGCAAGATCGGCGAGCATCAGCGCGAGTTCTTCCTCAAGGAACAACTCAAGGTCATCCAGCAGGAACTCGGCCTGACCAAGGACGACCGCAGCGCCGACCTCGAACAGTTCCAGCAGCGCCTCGAAGGCAAAACCCTGCCGGCGCAGGTGCAGAAACGCCTCGAAGAAGAAACCCACAAACTGTCGATCCTCGAAACCGGCTCGCCGGAATACGCGGTCACGCGCAATTACCTGGACTGGGCCACTTCGGTGCCGTGGGGCGTGTACGGCGAAGACAAACTCGACCTCAAGCACGCACGCAAAGTCCTCGACAAGCACCACGCGGGTCTGGACGACATCAAGGATCGCATCCTCGAATTCCTCGCCGTCGGTGCCTACAAAGGCGAAATCAGCGGCTCGATCGTGCTGCTGGTCGGCCCGCCGGGCGTGGGTAAAACCAGCGTCGGCAAATCCATCGCCGAATCCCTCGGCCGGCCGTTCTACCGTTTCAGCGTCGGCGGCATGCGCGACGAAGCCGAGATCAAGGGCCACCGCCGCACTTACATCGGCGCACAGCCGGGCAAGTTGGTGCAGGCGTTGAAAGACGTCGAAGTGATGAACCCGGTGATCATGCTCGACGAGATCGACAAGATGGGCCAGAGCTACCAGGGCGACCCGGCCTCGGCGTTGCTGGAAACCCTCGATCCTGAGCAGAACGTCGAATTCCTCGACCACTATCTCGACCTGCGCATGGACCTGTCGAAAGTCCTCTTCGTGTGCACCGCCAACACCCTCGACTCGATTCCCGGCCCACTGCTCGACCGCATGGAAGTGATTCGTCTGTCGGGCTACATCACCGAAGAGAAAGTCGCCATCGCCAAGCGTCACCTGTGGCCGAAGCTGCTGGAAAAGGCCGGCGTGTCGAAAGGCAGCCTGAGCATCAGTGACACCGCGCTCAAAGCCCTGATCGACGGCTACGCCCGAGAAGCCGGCGTGCGTCAGCTGGAAAAGCAGATGGGCAAACTCGTGCGCAAAGCGGTGATGAAGCTGATCGACGATCCGAAAGCGGTGATCAAACTCGGGCCGAAAGACCTCGAAGCGTCACTGGGGCACCCGGTGTTCCGCAATGAACAAGTGCTGTCCGGCACCGGGGTGATCACCGGCCTGGCGTGGACCAGCATGGGCGGCGCGACCCTGCCGATCGAAGCCACCCGGATTCATACGCTTAACCGTGGGTTCAAGCTCACCGGGCAACTCGGCGATGTGATGAAGGAATCGGCAGAAATCGCCTACAGCTACGTCAGCTCGCACCTCAAGCAGTTTGGTGGTGATGCGAAGTTCTTCGACGAAGCCTTCGTCCACCTGCATGTGCCGGAAGGCGCGACGCCGAAGGACGGCCCAAGTGCCGGCGTGACCATGGCCAGCGCCCTGCTCTCCCTCGCACGCAATCAACCGCCGAAAAAAGGCGTGGCGATGACTGGCGAATTGACCCTGACCGGGCATGTGCTGCCGATCGGCGGCGTGCGCGAGAAGGTGATCGCGGCGCGGCGGCAGAAGATTTTCGAATTGATTCTGCCGGAGCCGAACCGGGGTAACTTCGAGGAATTGCCGGATTATCTGAAGGAAGGGATTACCGTGCACTTTGCCAAGCGGTTTGCCGATGTGGCGAAGGTGCTGTTCTAACCGGTCGCCCCTCACCCCTGCCCTCTCCCCGAGGAGAGGGAGCCAACCGAGGCGTCTTGAGTCGTCCATCGACCTGAAAGACCGGGTCGATTATGGATTCGGTGATGCGCGTTCATATCGGCGTATTTCGCCAATATCCCTCAGTCAGTCCCCTCTCCCTTTGGGAGAGGGCTAGGGTGAGGGCTTGGCGTCAGTTGGGTCAACGCGGCACCCGTCTGTCACACTTTGCCTCATCTTCAGTTATGCTCGCCGTTCGTCGTAACCGCCGGAGCTGCTGACCCATGTCCCCCACCCGCCTGTTTCTCCCCCTCGCCCTTTGCTTGCTGGCCGCTTGCGCCACGCAACCGAAACACAACGTGACCGTGGAAAAACAAAGCGAATGCCCCGTGCGGCTCACGACCGGGCAAAACCTGATCATCACCCTGCCGAGCAACCCGACCACGGGCTATCGCTGGGCAATCCAGGATTCCGCTGGCGGCGTATTGCGTGCGCTCAGCCCGGAGGTCTACAGCAACCCGGAAGACGCCGGCGTGGTCGGTGCTGCAGGTGTGTCGACCTGGCGGTTCCAGGCATTCGCGGCCGGCACCGGGCGTTTGCGCCTGACCTCGCAACAACCCTGGGCACCGGAAGTGCTGCCCGTGGAAACCTTTGACTGCGCCATTTCAGTGAACTGACTGCGGGAAACCGATTCTGGCTTCTTCGCGAGCAGGCTCGCTCCCACAGGACACCACGATCCCCCTGTGGG
>NZ_QETJ01000272.1:0-3441 GCF_003105095.1 Pseudomonas sp. NDM
CTGTGGGAGCGAGCCTGCTCGCGAATGCAGCGACGCGGTCTTAATGGTTCACGGTGTAGGCCAGCATCATCGAGATCTGGCTCATCGGCCGTCCGCCACTCTGTTCGTGCCACTGGTTGAACGCGTTCTGCACCGTTGCCAGATCACGCTGGCTGGTCGGCACTTTGTCGACGATCTTCTGCGCGTTCAACGCTGCGACCACGTCGTAGCTCGGCACGAATGTGTCCTTGCCGACCATGCGCAAAAACCGCGGCGCCGACAGCCCGCCGAGTTGATGGCCGTGCTTTTTCAGGTACGTCCACAGACCAACGATGTCGGTCACCGGCCAGTCGGCGATCAGCGCGCCGAAGCTGCCCTTGTCCTTTTCCACATCGAGGATGAACTGCGCATTGCGCGGCACGCTTTTCAGCTTGCCCAGATGGCGGATGATCCGCGCGTCCTGCATCAGGCGCTCCAGGTGTTCGGCGCTCATCAGCACGACTTTTTCCGGATCGAACTTGAAGAACACTTCTTCGAACGCCGGCCACTTGGCGTCGACCAGGCTGTGCTTGAGCCCGGCGCGAAACACCCGCAGGGCCATGGTCGAGAGGTAGCGGTCGTCGCGGATCTTGCGTAATTGTGCGGGGGTCTTGGGAACGGGCAGATGGGCTTCCAGTTCAGCCGCCGAACCAAAGCGGTTCAGACAGTATTCGTGCAGCCACTTGTAATCGCGCATGCCCTCTCCTATTGAATGAAACGAACAGATCCCTGTAGGAGCGAGCCTGCTCGCGAAGGGATTGGATCAGTCAACACTTGGGCTGAATGACACACCGCTTTCGCGAGCAGGCTCGCTCCCACATCTGGATCGGGTTTACAGATTGACGACATTGACGAAACGCGAAGCCGCGGTCTCGTCGATCTTCAGGCTGGTGAAGTCGAACAGGTTGCGGTCGGCCAGTTGCGACGGCACCACGTTCTGCAGGCTGCGGAAAATCGATTCGGTGCGGCCCGGGGTCTTGCGGTCCCAGTCCTGAAGCATTTCCTTGACCACCTGGCGCTGCAGGTTCTCCTGCGAGCCGCAAAGGTTGCACGGAATGATCGGGAATTGCTTGAAGTCCGAGTAGGCCTGGATGTCTTTCTCGTTGCAGTACGCCAGCGGCCGAATCACCACATTGCGGCCATCGTCGGCGCGCAGTTTCGGCGGCATCGCTTTCAGGGTGCCGTTGAAGAACATGTTGAGGAAAAACGTCTCGACGATGTCGTCGCGGTGATGACCGAGGGCCATCTTCGTCGCGCCGATTTCGTCAGCAAAGGTGTACAGCGTGCCGCGACGCAGGCGCGAGCACAGCGAGCAGGTGGTCTTGCCTTCCGGCACCAGTTCCTTGACCACCGAGTAGGTGTCCTTCTCGACGATGTGGTACTCGATGCCCAGCTCTTTCAGGTAGGCCGGCAGCACGTGCTCGGGAAAGCCCGGCTGTTTCTGGTCCATGTTCACCGCGACGATGTCGAATTTGATCGGTGCAACCTTCTGCAGGTGCATCAGCACGTCGAGCATGGTGTAGCTGTCCTTGCCCCCGGACAGGCAGACCATGACCTTGTCGCCGTCTTCGATCATGTTGAAATCGGCGACCGCCTCGCCGGCCAGGCGGCGCAGGCGCTTTTGCAGTTTGTTCTGGTTGACCGTAAGAGTGCCCATGACGCGAAATCCGTGAGGTGTGACGAAAGGCCGGCATTTTACGCAAAAAACCCGGCGCGGGCGAAGGGCCGCAGTCGAATTGACTCACCTCTACTGTGGCGAGGGAGCTTGCTCCCGCTGGGGTGCGAAGCGCCCCCAAACCTGCAACGGAATTTTTCCTGACACGGCGAGCCGGGAGGGTTTGCGACTGCTGCGCAGCCGGGCGGGAGCAAGCTCCCTCACCACCGAACCATTCGGTTCCTTCAAGATTCTGGCGCGATTAAGCCCTTTGTTTACAGCGCGATTTGCTCTAAGCCCGGCATACCTGTGCGCTGGAGTCCTTTCTATACTGCGACATAAGGTCGCACACGTCTTTAGACCTGTATTTGCTCGGCCACCTTGGCCCGTAGGCGCTCCGTTGGGGGGCGATGGCAATGACAAGAGGAGTGAATGGCATGATCCATCACGTAGTGGGACTGTTTACCCACCCCGATCAGGAATGGAAGGAGATCCGTGGCGACCAAGAGGAAAGCATCAGCCACATGTACTTGACCCACACGCTGATTCTGGCGGCGATCCCCGCTGTCTCGGCGTTCATCGGCACGACCCAGGTCGGCTGGGTGATCGGCAACCGCGCGCCGGTGATGCTGACGTTCGAAAGTGCCTTGTGGATGACCATCATGTCGTACCTGGCGATGCTCGGCGGGGTCGCGGTGATGGGCGCCTTCGTGCACTGGATGGCGCGCACCTATGACGCCAATCCGAGCCTGGCCCGTTGCGTGGCGTTTGCCACTTACACGGCGACACCGTTGTTCGTCGGCGGCCTGGCGGCGCTGTACCCGCACATGTGGCTGGGGATGATCGTCGGCACGGCGGCCATCTGCTACACGGTGTACCTGCTGTACGTCGGCCTGCCGACCTTCATGAACATTCCTTCGGATGAAGGTTTTCTGTTTTCCAGTTCGGTGCTCGCGGTCGGGCTGGTAGTGCTGGTGGCGATCATGGCGTTTACCGTGATCATCTGGGGGCTGGGTGTCGGGCCCGTCTATACCAACTGACTCGTTTCCTCCCTGAGAAAAACAACCTCTGCCAATACAGGCCGCCGCAAGGCGGCCTTCTCGTTGGGCGACGACCATTCGGCAGGTCGGCGATTCGCAAGTCGCCGGGGTTGCGGCATACTCGGCTTCTCTGGAGATCCATCAAGCATGCCCGAGCAACTCAATACCCGCGTCGAAGATTGTTACCAACTCGCTGAATCCTTTTTCAAACGTTCCTTCAAACGCCCCGTCGTCAGTCTCAAGCTGCGCGGGCAGAAAGCCGGTGTCGCACATCTGCACGAGAACCTGCTGCGCTTCAACCCGCAGTTGTACCGGGAAAACACCGAACACTTCCTCAAGCAGACCGTGGCCCACGAAGTCGCGCACCTGATCGCTCACCAACTGTTCGGCGACCGCATCCAGCCCCATGGCGAGGAGTGGCAATTGATCATGCGCGGGGTTTACGAACTGCCGCCCGACCGCTGCCACACCTACGAGATCAAGCGGCGCAGCGTGACCCGCTATATCTACAAATGTCCGTGCCCCGACAGTGACTTCCCGTTTACCGCCCAGCGCCATGGCCTGGTACGGCAAGGGCGGCGGTATTTGTGCCGGCGCTGCCGAAGCACCTTGGTGTTCAGTGGTGAGATGCGGGTGGAATAGTTGGTTTCTGTGTTGCTTTGACCGGTCCCATCGCGAGCAGGCTCGCTCCCACAGGGGAATGCATTTCAATGTGGGAGCGAGCCTGCT
>NZ_QETJ01000273.1:0-3422 GCF_003105095.1 Pseudomonas sp. NDM
TAGCGGTGAATCAGTCACTGGAGAATTTGCCTGATACACCGCTATCGCGAGCAGGCTCACTCCTACAAGGGATTGTGGTGGAGCTGAAAACCGGGCAACAAAAATGCCGCTCGATCGAGCGGCATTTTTTGTTACTCGGAAGCCACGGCGTTCTTCGCCAGAATCGCGTTCGCCAGTTCCATGTCCGAGGCCTGCAGACCCGGGTTGTCGGCGCGGACTTTCTGCATCGCTGCTTCCAGGTACGGGCCACGGATGCCGCCGTCGCTGGCGACGAAGCTGCCGGCATCGTCCTGGGCGGCGACGATCAGCTTGTGATCCTTGAACGTCAGGTAGGTCGAACCGGTGGTGGCGCCGGAAGAGATGACGTTACGCCAAAAGCTGTCCGCCATGGCCGAACCAACGGGAAGCGACAGCAGGGCCAAGGTGGCGACAGCAAGTTTGAGACGCATGATGGGGTGACTCCTGGGGATTGACTACGGCGTTGGATCGGCGATCCATCGATCCAGTTCCGTGGCGACTTATTTCAACTCACTTTGTGGCGTCACCCGCAGCACTTCCTCCACCGTGGTCAGGCCCGCCGCGACCTTCTGCGCGCCGGACAGGCGCAAGCTGCGCATGCCTTCCTTGAAGGCCTGGCGCCGAATCGCGGTGAGGTCGGTGTCCGGGGTGATCAGCGCTTTCAGGCTGTCGCTCAGTTGCATGATTTCGTAGACCCCGGCGCGGCCGCGATAGCCGGTGTCGCGGCATTCCAGGCAACCGATCGCCCGTTGCGCATGGCTCGGCAGCGGCGCCTGCCATGGCCGGGTCAGGGTTTGCCAATCTTCCTCCTCGACCGTCAGCGGCGCCTTGCAGTGCGGGCACAACGTGCGCACCAGCCGCTGGGCCATGACCCCCAGCACGGTCGCCTTGATCAGGTAATGCGGCACGCCGAGTTCGAGCAAACGGCTGATGGCGCTTGGCGCATCGTTGGTGTGCAGCGTCGACAGAACCAAGTGCCCGGTGAGCGCAGCCTGAATCGCCATTTCCGCGGTTTCCAGATCGCGGATCTCGCCGATCATGATGATGTCCGGGTCCTGTCGCATCAGCGCGCGCACCCCGGAGGCGAAGCTCAGCTCGATGTTGTGCTGCACCTGCATCTGATTGAAGGCCGGCTCGACCATTTCGATCGGGTCTTCGATGGTGCAGAGGTTGACCTCCGGCGTCGCCAGTTTTTTCAGCGTGGTGTAGAGGGTGGTGGTCTTGCCCGAACCGGTCGGCCCGGTGACCAGAATGATGCCGTTGGGCTGGCGGGTCATGTCCTGCCAGCGCCGCAGGTCGTCGGCGCTGAAACCCAACTGGTCGAAATTCTTCAGCAGCACTTCCGGGTCGAAAATCCGCATGACCATTTTTTCGCCGAACGCCGTCGGCAGGGTCGACAGACGCAATTCCACTTCGCCGCCATCCGGGGTCTTGGTCTTGACCCGGCCATCCTGGGGTTTGCGCTTTTCCGCGACGTTCATGCGACCGAGGCTTTTCAGGCGACTGACAATTGCCATGGTCACCTGCGGCGGGAATTGATAGACGTTGTGCAGCACGCCGTCGATGCGAAAGCGCACGGTGCCATGCTCGCGGCGCGGTTCGATGTGGATATCGCTGGCACGCTGCTGGAAGGCGTACTGGAACAGCCAGTCGACGATGTTGACGATGTGTGCGTCGTTGGCGTCCGGCTCCTGGTCGCTGGCGCCGAGATTGAGCAGTTGTTCGAAGTTGCCGAGGTTGCCGCCCTGCGCGTCGGCATTGCTGGCGCCGCTGACCGATTTGGCCAGACGAAAGAACTCGACGCTGAAGCGCTGGATATCCACCGGGTTGGCCACGACCCGTTTGATCGGCAACTTCAATACGTGGGTCAGATCGGCTTCCCATCCGTTGACATAAGGCTGGGCGCTGGCCACGGTCACCGCATCACGGTCCACGGCGACGGCGAGAATCCTGTGCCGTTGCGCGAAGGCATAGGACATCAGCGGTGTGATCGCTGCGACGTTGATTTTCAACGGATCGATGCGCAAGTACGGCTGGCCGGCCTGTTGTGCCAGCCACAGGGTCAGGCTTTCCAGATCCAGATATTTGCCTGGCCGGCTGAGGTCGTCGAGTTGTTGGCTGGCGATGAACTCCAGCGGATGCATCTGCCCGTGAGCAGCATGGCGACGGCGGGCATTGAGCGCCTGTTCCGCCGCGTCCTGGCAGATGAAGCCTTGGGCAACCAGTTCACGCAGTACATCGTTGAGGTCCAGCCAGCGGTCCTGAGTGACAAATTGAACGGACATGTGGCTTTCCTTTTTAAGCGTCATGCCCAAAAGGATAGTCGTGGCGCTGCTGACCGTTGGGCCACTACCCGACGAAGCCGTTGCCGGATCTGTCAGCCGACGGCTTGCACGGGCGCCTGCCATGCCGCGTCGACGTTGTGCAGATCCACCGAGCAGACGCTGATCAGGTTGCGCAGTTTTTCCGCGATCACCTGCGCGCGATGCCAGCTCAGGCCGCTCATCAGCAGATCGATCGACAGCAGGTCGTCCTGGCGCTGCACGTTGACCTGCTCCGGCGTCAGGAACTGTAAGGCGAACAGATTCAATACCCGCACCAACAGATCCGGCTCGGCCTCGGCAAGGATTTGGTATTGCGCCAGGCAGTGCGCGTTACTGATGTTCCAGACATCGGCGCGGGTGGCGGGGCTGTTCACGGCTTCAAGGTGCGGCATGGCGAGTCTCCAAAGGTACTGGAGAAATTTTTACATTCGGCGCGGGGTATTTCTTGGCTATGATCGGCGCTTGACGGGATTTATCGAAATCGATGATTCGTGAAAGCTGATCTTTGAGGATTTTTTATGCACAGCGAGCTGGATGGCTACGATCGCAAGATTCTCGCCTTGCTGCAGCAAGACGCTTCGCTGTCGAGCGCGCAGATCGCCGAGCAGGTGGGCCTGTCGCAATCGCCGTGCTGGCGGCGGATTCAGCGGATGAAGGAGGGGGGCATCATTCGCGGGCAGGTGACCTTGCTGGATCGCAAGAAGATCGGCCTGAACACGCAGATCTTCGCCGAGATCAAACTCAACGCCCACGGCCGGTCGAACTTCACCGAATTCACCGAGGCGATTCGCGGCTTTCCGGAAGTGCTGGAGTGTTATGTGCTGATGGGTGCCGTGGACTTCATGTTGCGCATCGTTGCGGCGGACATCGAGGCGTACGAGCGGTTCTTCTTCGAGAAGCTGTCGCTGGTGCCGGGGATACAGGAAGTGAATTCGATCGTGGCGCTGTCGGAGATCAAGTCCACCACGAGCCTCCCGGTCTGATAGCAATTGTGGCGAGGGAGCTTGCTCCCGCTGGAGGCCGGAGGACTCCCTGTTCCTGCGGACGCAGGTTTCGGGGCCGCTTCGCAGCCCAGCGGGA
>NZ_QETJ01000274.1:0-3376 GCF_003105095.1 Pseudomonas sp. NDM
GAGTGAGCCTGCTCGCGATAGCGTCTTTTCAATCAACAAGGATGTCGACTGATACACCGCTATCGCGAGCAGGCTCACTCCTACATGAGACCGGGATTACAGCAGCAGGCCGATTTGAGTCTTTTTGGGCAACTTGCTCACCACCAGTTGATGCGATCGCTGCAAAAGCCCCTGCAATTCCTCCGCACCCAGCGGGTAGGGCGGATGCATGATGATCCACTGCGCCCGCGCCAGATACGGCGCCGGATGAATCCCCGGGCGGTCGCAATGGCCGAGAAACAGATCCTTGTCGACCTTGAACGCCAGCGAGTCGCCGCGTAATCCCTGTAAAGCGAACATCTTGTTGCCGGCAATCGAAAACACCCGCACGCCGCCCCATTTGTAGTCTTCGCGAGCACCGGGCAGCGCCAGACAAAATCCGGCAACCTCGGCTTCGCTCATTTTTCCCTGTTTCATAGCAACCGCTCCCCGCAGGCATTGAACGACTCGACCAGATGATCGATCCATGCGCGCACCGCTGGCATCACCCCGCGCCGATGCGGATACACCGCTTGCAGCCAGCCGCCAGGCAGTGACCATTGCGGCAGCACCTGCACCAGCGTGCCGTTACGCAATTCGGTCTCGCAGAACATCATCGGCAACACGGTAAAACCCTGACCGGCGAGGACGCAGGCCTTGCGCACTACGAAGTCATCGATACCCAGCCGCGCTTCCATGCTCAGATCGACACTTTTACCCTGCTGATCGAGCAGGCGCACATGAACCATGCGATCGGCTTCCAGCGCGCCGAGCACCGGCAGGTTCTTCAAGTCCTGGGGATGATTGATGGTCTTGCCTTGCATGAAATCCGGGCTGGCTATGACCACCGCCTGGGCCTGACGCAAGCGTCGGGTGACCAGCAACGGATCTTCATCGCCGTGATCGCGCACGCGCAACGCCACATCTATGCCTTCAGTGACCAGATCCACACGGCGGTTGAGCAGCACGACTTCCAACTGCACCTGCGGAAACTTGCCGAGAAAATCGCTGATCACCGTCGGCAGCATTTCATGGGCAAGCCCGGTCGGGCACGACACCCGCAGCCGACCGCGTGGCTCGCTGGACATACTCGCGACGGCCTCGTCAGCCATCTCCGCTTCAAGCAACATCGCCTGGCAGTGGCGCAAATAGCGTTCGCCAACAGCGGTGAGATTCAATTGTCGCGTAGTCCGCTGCAGCAGACGCGCGCCGAGGCGTTCTTCCAGTTCGGCAATTCTTCTGGACAGCCGTGACTTGGGAATACCGAGCAGGCGCCCGGCGGCGGCGAATCCGCCAGCCTCGACCACTTTGGCGAAATAGTAGAGATCGTTGAGGTCCTGCATGCGCGTTTCCAGTCGTTCTATCAATGGGACGAACTATCGCATTGTCGGCGACTAATCAGCTATTGGTTTGTTGCGTAGGATTGTCTCCATTCCGTCGCCGCCGGCGATTCTTTCAGGAGAACCTACATGAAACTGTTGCACATCGATTCGAGCATTCTCGGCGACAACTCGGCTTCCCGTCAGTTGAGCCGTCAAGTCGTCGACGCCTGGCAAGCCGCCGAGCCGAGCGCCGTGGTCACCTATCGCGACCTGGCTGCCGACGCGATCAGCCACTTCTCGTCGACCACGCTGGTCGCCGCCGGTACTACCGCAGAGCTGCGCGACGCTGTGCAACAGCACGAAGCCGAGCTGAGCGCTTCGACCCTGGCCGAGTTCATCGCTGCCGACGCCGTGGTGATTGCCGCGCCGATGTACAACTTCACCATCCCGACCCAGCTCAAGGCGTGGATCGACCGCGTTGCCGTCGCCGGCCAGACTTTCCGCTACACCGAAGCCGGCCCGGAAGGCCTGTGCGGTGGCAAGAAAGTGGTGATCGTGTCGACCTCCGGCGGCATCCATGCCGGTCAGGCCAGCGGCATCGCTCACGAAGAGTATCTGAAGCTGGTGCTGGGTTTCCTCGGCATCACCGATATCGAAATCGTCCGCGCTGAAGGCCTGGCCTATGGCGAAGAAGTGCGCAACAACGCCATGAGCGCTGCGCAAGCGAAGATCAGCGAGCAACTGTTCGCCGCCGCGTAAGGCTTGCGTAAAGAACAGCTGATGTTCAGGTAATCCCCAAGAAACTCTGTATTCTGGTTCCGCAAGGGCCGAATACGGAGTTTTTTGTTTCTGGCTGTTACATAATCTGGCCCGGGTTATGCAGTTTCAGCACATCCGACGATGGAGTCCGACAGGGTGGGGGCATTCATGAAGCATCTTTGTGCAATGTTGCTGATTTGCCTGCTCGGCAGCCTGAATTCAGTGCAGGCCGCGCCGGGGCGGCATCCCGTATGGAGTGTCGGTTATCACGAGATGACCTTTCTCGACCCGCTCGATCTGCAACCGATGCGCGCCATCGCTTTTTATCCCTCCAGTGACCGCGAGCACCTGAGTTTGCTCGAGGGCTACCCGGTGGAAGCCGGGGAAGACACCAAAGTCGCCATCGGCCGCTTTCCGATGTTGATGCTCTCCCACGGCAACACCGGCACGCCGCTGGCCTTGCATGATCTGGCGACGTCGCTGGCGCGCAAAGGCTTTGTGGTGGTGGCGGTGATCCACCCCGGCGACAACTGGCGCGACCATAGCCGTCTTGGCACGTTGAGCAACCTTTATGGCCGTCCGATTCAAATCTCCCAAGCAATCACCGCAACCCTTGGCGACCGCATGCTGGCGCCGTTCGTCAATGCTGATCAGGTCGGCGTCATCGGTTATTCGGCGGGTGGCGAGACCGCGTTGATTCTGTCCGGGGCGCAACCGGATCTGGATCGCCTGCGCCGCTATTGCCAGGAACGCCCGGACGATCACGATGCCTGCAACACCCAGGGCGAGCTGATTGTCGATCGCGATGACTTGCAACCGGTGGCCGATCCACGGGTTCACGCCTTGTTGCTGATGGCGCCGCTGAGCCTGAAATTCGGCCGCCATACTCTCGCCGACGTGCATGTGCCAGTGCTGCTCTACAGCGGCGACGGCGACAAACTGGTGGCCTTCGACAAAAACGCCGCCGCCCTGGCGCGCAAACTGCCCACCGCGCCGGACTTCAAGCTGCTGGCCGGGGCAGGGCACTTCGTGTTCATGGCGCCGTGCACCGAAGAGCAGATCCGCGCCATGCCGGCGTTGTGTACCGACGCTGACGGAGTCGATCGCGAGGATATTCACCGCAACCTGATCTCGGAGGCCGGACGGTTTTTTGCCCATGCGCTGGCGAAAACAACCCGAGCGGGGATGCAGACGGCGGATCAATAACTTCATCACCGCCACCAATTCCTGTAGGAGCTGACGAGTGCAACGAGGCTGCGATCTCTTGATCTTCAAAG
>NZ_QETJ01000275.1:0-3355 GCF_003105095.1 Pseudomonas sp. NDM
GCAATTGGGGTTTCGGAATTTAATCTTGACGATGACCTACTCTCACATGGGGAAACCCCACACTACCATCGGCGATGCATCGTTTCACTGCTGAGTTCGGGATGGGATCAGGTGGTTCCAACGCTCTATGGTCGTCAAGAAATTCGGGTACTGACTCGTGACCAGATGGCCTCGCTTCAGCAAATTGGGTATGTGACAGCTGTCGGTGTTTGTGCGCTTCGAACTTTCGGTTCGTTTCGTCTTCACACACCGCAATCTGGTGCCTTCTCAGGTCAGCAAATTGCTTGGGTGTTATATGGTCAAGCCTCACGGGCAATTAGTATTGGTTAGCTCAACGCCTCACAGCGCTTACACACCCAACCTATCAACGTCGTAGTCTTCGACGGCCCTTCAGGGAACTCAAGGTTCCAGTGAGATCTCATCTTGAGGCAAGTTTCCCGCTTAGATGCTTTCAGCGGTTATCTTTCCCGAACATAGCTACCCGGCAATGCCACTGGCGTGACAACCGGAACACCAGAGGTTCGTCCACTCCGGTCCTCTCGTACTAGGAGCAGCCCCTCTCAAATCTCAAACGTCCACGGCAGATAGGGACCGAACTGTCTCACGACGTTCTAAACCCAGCTCGCGTACCACTTTAAATGGCGAACAGCCATACCCTTGGGACCGGCTTCAGCCCCAGGATGTGATGAGCCGACATCGAGGTGCCAAACACCGCCGTCGATATGAACTCTTGGGCGGTATCAGCCTGTTATCCCCGGAGTACCTTTTATCCGTTGAGCGATGGCCCTTCCATACAGAACCACCGGATCACTAAGACCTACTTTCGTACCTGCTCGACGTGTCTGTCTCGCAGTCAAGCGCGCTTTTGCCTTTATACTCTACGACCGATTTCCGACCGGTCTGAGCGCACCTTCGTACTCCTCCGTTACTCTTTAGGAGGAGACCGCCCCAGTCAAACTACCCACCATACACTGTCCTCGATCCGGATAACGGACCTGAGTTAGAACCTCAAAGTTGCCAGGGTGGTATTTCAAGGATGGCTCCACGCGAACTGGCGTCCACGCTTCAAAGCCTCCCACCTATCCTACACAAGCAAATTCAAAGTCCAGTGCAAAGCTATAGTAAAGGTTCACGGGGTCTTTCCGTCTAGCCGCGGATACACTGCATCTTCACAGCGATTTCAATTTCACTGAGTCTCGGGTGGAGACAGCGCCGCCATCGTTACGCCATTCGTGCAGGTCGGAACTTACCCGACAAGGAATTTCGCTACCTTAGGACCGTTATAGTTACGGCCGCCGTTTACCGGGGCTTCGATCAAGAGCTTCGCGTTAGCTAACCCCATCAATTAACCTTCCGGCACCGGGCAGGCGTCACACCCTATACGTCCACTTTCGTGTTTGCAGAGTGCTGTGTTTTTAATAAACAGTCGCAGCGGCCTGGTATCTTCGACCGGCATGAGCTTACGGAGCAAGTCCTTCACCCTCACCGGCGCACCTTCTCCCGAAGTTACGGTGCCATTTTGCCTAGTTCCTTCACCCGAGTTCTCTCAAGCGCCTTGGTATTCTCTACCCAACCACCTGTGTCGGTTTGGGGTACGGTTCCTGGTTACCTGAAGCTTAGAAGCTTTTCTTGGAAGCATGGCATCAACCACTTCGTCACCCAAAGGGTAACTCGTCATCAGCTCTCGGCCTTAAGATCCCGGATTTACCTAAGATCTCAGCCTACCACCTTAAACTTGGACAACCAACGCCAAGCTGGCCTAGCCTTCTCCGTCCCTCCATCGCAATAACCAGAAGTACAGGAATATTAACCTGTTTTCCATCGACTACGCTTTTCAGCCTCGCCTTAGGGACCGACTAACCCTGCGTCGATTAACGTTGCGCAGGAAACCTTGGTCTTTCGGCGTGGGTGTTTTTCACACCCATTGTCGTTACTCATGTCAGCATTCGCACTTCTGATACCTCCAGCAAGCTTCTCAACTCACCTTCACAGGCTTACAGAACGCTCCTCTACCGCATCACCCGAAGGTGATACCCGTAGCTTCGGTGTATGGTTTGAGCCCCGTTACATCTTCCGCGCAGGCCGACTCGACTAGTGAGCTATTACGCTTTCTTTAAAGGGTGGCTGCTTCTAAGCCAACCTCCTAGCTGTCTAAGCCTTCCCACATCGTTTCCCACTTAACCATAACTTTGGGACCTTAGCTGACGGTCTGGGTTGTTTCCCTTTTCACGACGGACGTTAGCACCCGCCGTGTGTCTCCCATGCTCGGCACTTGTAGGTATTCGGAGTTTGCATCGGTTTGGTAAGTCGGGATGACCCCCTAGCCGAAACAGTGCTCTACCCCCTACAGTGATACATGAGGCGCTACCTAAATAGCTTTCGAGGAGAACCAGCTATCTCCGAGCTTGATTAGCCTTTCACTCCGATCCACAGGTCATCCGCTAACTTTTCAACGGTAGTCGGTTCGGTCCTCCAGTCAGTGTTACCTAACCTTCAACCTGCCCATGGATAGATCGCCCGGTTTCGGGTCTATTCCCAGCGACTAGACGCCCTATTAAGACTCGCTTTCGCTACGCCTCCCCTATTCGGTTAAGCTCGCCACTGAAAATAAGTCGCTGACCCATTATACAAAAGGTACGCAGTCACAGAACAAAGTCTGCTCCCACTGCTTGTACGCATACGGTTTCAGGATCTATTTCACTCCCCTCTCCGGGGTTCTTTTCGCCTTTCCCTCACGGTACTAGTTCACTATCGGTCAGTCAGTAGTATTTAGCCTTGGAGGATGGTCCCCCCATATTCAGACAAAGTTTCTCGTGCTCCGTCCTACTCGATTTCATGACTAAGAGATTTTCGCGTACAGGGCTATCACCCACTATGGCCGCACTTTCCAGAGCGTTCCGCTAATCTCAAAGCCACTTAAGGGCTAGTCCCCGTTCGCTCGCCACTACTAAGGGAATCTCGGTTGATTTCTTTTCCTCAGGGTACTTAGATGTTTCAGTTCCCCTGGTTCGCCTCTTGCACCTATGTATTCAGTACAAGATAACCATCTTATGATGGCTGGGTTCCCCCATTCAGACATCTCCGGATCAAAGTCTGTTTGCCGACTCCCCGAAGCTTTTCGCAGGCTACCACGTCTTTCATCGCCTCTGACTGCCAAGGCATCCACCGTATGCGCTTCTTCACTTGACCATATAACCCCAAGCAATCTGGTTATACTGTGAAGACGACATTCGCCGAAAATTCGAATTTCTCAACTAAGAGAACTCACAAATTTTACCTTAGCCTGATCCGTTACCAGTGAAAGTAACGTTCAGTCTATCTTTCTATCACATACCCAAATTTTTAAAGAACGATC
>NZ_QETJ01000276.1:0-3251 GCF_003105095.1 Pseudomonas sp. NDM
ATCTTTTCAGGAGCACTGACAGGCCAGATCAAAAGATCGCAGCCTTCGGCAGCTCCTACAGGAATAAAGATCATGTTCAGGCCACCTGCGGAACAAGTTGCTGCGCGAGCAGGTGCTTGAGCAGCGCGCGGTAGGCCAGCACGCCACGGCTCTTGCCGTCGAATTGCGAAGGCGTGACACCGGCGCGACTCGCATCGCGCAGGCGGGTATCGACCGGGATGTAGCCGTGCCAGATATCGTCGGGGAATTTGTCGCGCAGCACGCGCAGGGTGCCCATCGACGCCTGCGTGCGGCGGTCGAACAGGGTCGGCACGATACTGAACGGCAGTGGCTGTTTGCGCGAACGATTGATCATCGCCAGGGTGTTGACCATGCGCTCCAGACCTTTCACGGCCAAGTGCTCGGTCTGCACCGGAATCACCAGTTGCTGGCTCGCCGCGAGGGCGTTGACCATCAGCACGCCAAGCAACGGCGGGCTGTCGATGATCGCGTAATCGAAGTCCTGCCACAGCTGCGCCAGACTCTTGGCGATCACCAGACCCAGGCCACTCTGCCCCGGCGACTGCCGCTCAAGGGTGGCCAGCGCAGTGCTCGACGGCAGCAGGGAAATGCGTTCGTCGCTGGTCGACAGCAGCAACTGCCCCGGGAGGCCTTGCGGCACGCTGCCCTTGTGCAGAAACAGGTCGTAGTTGCTGTGTTCCAGGCTGTCGGGGTCGTAACCGAAATAGCTGGTCATCGAGCCGTGCGGGTCGAGATCGACCACAACCACGCGCTTGCCCGCCTCGGCCAGCAACCCGGCTAAAGCGATGGAGGATGTGGTTTTACCGACACCACCCTTTTGATTGGCGACTGCCCAGACTCTCATTCAGTTCGTTCCTCCCGGCCAGGTTGATTGACCGAGACATGCTTCAGCGTGTTAATGCGGGCGACGGAGAATTGACGGCACTCTCGCGTCCCGGCGTCTTGACCGGGGTCGGTGCAGTTTGTGTGCCAGCGCGCTTCAACGCTGCGTCCGGTTGCGCATTGGCGGTTCCGGTACCGGTGAGGCTGCGGCGTACATCAAGGTTGCGCGACACCACCAGCACCACGCGACGGTTCTTCGCCCGGCCTTCGACCGTGGCGTTGTTGGCCACTGGCTGGAATTCGCCGTAGCCCACCGACGCCAGACGCCCAGGGTTGACACCCTGCATGGCGAGCATGCGCACGATGCTCGCCGAGCGTGCCGAGGACAGCTCCCAGTTGGTCGGGTACTGCGCGGTGCGGATCGGTTGATCGTCGGTAAAGCCTTCAACGTGGATCGGGTTGTCGAACGGTTTCAGGATCGCCGCGACCTTGTCGATGATGTTGAAGGCGATGTCGCTCGGCATCGCGTCGCCGCTGCCGAACAACAGGCTGGAGTTGAGTTCGATCTCGACCCACAACTCGTTGCCGCGCACGGTCATCTGGTTGGAGCTGATCAAGTCACCGAACGCGGCGCTGATGTCATCGGCGATGCTTTTCAGCGGATCGCTGGCCCCGGCTATACCGGCGTCAACCTGCTCGGCATCCTTGACCAGCGGCTTGGCCGGGGTCACGGTCTTCGGCCGCTCGTCGCCGATCGGAATCGGTTTGAGCGAGCGATCGGAATCGGTGAACACGCCGATCAGCGCTTCTGAGATGACTTTATACTTGCCTTCGTTGATCGACGAGATCGAGTACATCACCACGAAAAACGCGAACAGCAAAGTGATGAAATCCGCGTATGACACGAGCCAGCGCTCGTGGTTAACGTGTTCTTCCTGATGCCTGCGACGAGCCATGATCCATATCCCCCATCAATCCATGAAGCCCTGAAGCTTCAGCTCGATAGAGCGCGGGTTTTCACCTTCGGCGATCGACAGAATTCCTTCCAGCAACATTTCGCGATAACGCGACTGCCGCAACGCGATGGACTTGAGCTTGGCCGCGACCGGCAAGAGGATCAGGTTGGCACTGGCCACGCCGTAGATCGTCGCGACGAAAGCCACCGCGATGCCATTACCCAGTTGCGACGGATCGGCGAGGTTGCCCATCACATGGATGAGGCCCATCACCGCACCGATGATGCCGATGGTCGGCGCGTAGCCGCCCATGCTTTCGAAGACCTTGGCCGCTTCGATATCACGGGATTCCTGGGTGTAGAAATCCACTTCGAGAATGCTTCGGATCGCTTCCGGCTCGGCGCCATCGACCAGCAGTTGCAGGCCCTTGCGCGAGTAGCTGTCGGGTTCGGCGTCGGCCACGCCTTCGAGACCGAGCAAGCCTTCCTTGCGCGCCGTCAGGCTCCAATTGACCACGCGGTCGATGCCGCCGGCCAGGTCGACACGCGGCGGAAAGAAGATCCAGGCGAGAATCTGCATCGCGCGCTTGAACGCGCTCATCGGCGATTGCAGCAGCGCGGCGCCGACCGTGCCGCCCAGCACGATCAGCGCCGCCGGGCCGTTGGCCAGCGCGCCAAGGTGACCGCCTTCAAGGTAGTTGCCGCCGATGATGGCGACGAACGCCATGATGAGGCCGATAAGGCTGAGAACATCCATCAGATACACGCCTCGACGATGTGCTTGCCGATATCGTCCAGACCGTACACGGCGTCAGCCAGATCGGCTTTGACGATGGCCATCGGCATGCCGTAGATCACGCAGCTTGCCTCATCTTGCGCCCACACCGAGCTGCCGCCCTGCTTGAGCAGACGTGCGCCTTCGCGACCGTCGGCGCCCATGCCGGTGAGGACCACTGCCAGAACTTTGTCGCCGTAGGATTTCGCCGCCGAACCGAAGGTAATGTCCACGCACGGCTTGTAGTTCAGACGCTCGTCACCCGGCAGAATCTTCACCGCGCCACGGCCGTCGATCATCATTTGCTTGCCACCCGGCGCCAGCAGCGCCAGGCCCGGACGCAGAATGTCGCCATCCTCGGCTTCCTTGACGCTGATGCGGCAGAGCTTGTCGAGACGTTCGGCAAAGGCCTTGGTGAACGCTGCCGGCATGTGCTGGATCAGCACGATCGGCGCCGGGAAATTCGCCGGCAATTGCGTCAGCACGCGTTGCAGCGCAACCGGGCCGCCCGTCGAGGTGCCGATGGCAACCAGTTTGTAGGCCTTGCGTTTCGGGGCCGACGACGAAGCGCTGGCAGCGGATGCACGAGCAGGCGCTGGCGCCGGACGCGCCGGCACAGGGCTGCTGTGGCTGCTGTAGCTCGACGCTGCCGGGGCAGGCGTCGGCGCTGGCGCAGCG
>NZ_QETJ01000277.1:0-3185 GCF_003105095.1 Pseudomonas sp. NDM
GAATGTCAGACCGCAATCGCGAGCAGGCTCACTCCTACATTTTTACCGCGTGATGCTCAGGACTGTTTTTCGAACTTCAGATCCCACACGCCATGGCCAAGGCGTTCGCCGCGGCGTTCGAACTTGGTGATCGGGCGTTCGGCCGGGCGCGGGACGCATTTGCCGTCTTCGGCGAGGTTGCGGTAGCCCGGGGCGACGTTCATCACTTCCAGCATGTACTCGGCGTACGGTTCCCAGTCGGTGGCCATGTGCAGAATGCCGCCGACCTTGAGCTTGCTGCGCACCAGTTCGGCGAACGAGGCCTGGACGATGCGGCGCTTGTGGTGACGGCTCTTGTGCCATGGATCCGGGAAGAACAGCATCAGGCGATCGAGGCTGTTGTCGGCGATGCAGCGGTTGAGCACTTCGATCGCGTCGCAATCGTAGACCCGCAGGTTGGTCAGCCCTTGGGTCAGTACGCCATTGAGCAGCGCACCGACACCCGGACGGTGCACTTCAACGCCGATGAAATCCTGCTCCGGCGCCGCCGCAGCCATTTCCAGCAGCGAGTGGCCCATGCCGAAACCGATTTCCAGCGAGCGCGGTGCCGAGCGGCCGAACACCTGGTCGTAATCGACCGGCGCATCGGCCAGCGGCAGCACGTACAGCGGCGCGCCCTGATCCAGGCCGCGTTGCTGGCCTTCGGTCATGCGCCCGGCGCGCATCACGAAACTCTTGATGCGGCGGTGTTGGCGCTCGTCGCCTTCGTCCGGCTGGACAGGCGTGTCGTTCGATTCAGTCATCAATGGCTCTTACTTGATCAGACCATCCAGCGGCGAAGAGGCGCTGGCATAAAGTTTTTTCGGCATGCGGCCGGCGAGGTACGCCAGACGGCCGGCGAAGATGGCGTGCTGCATGGCTTGCGCCATCATTACCGGTTGCTTGGCGTGAGCGATGGCCGAGTTCATCAGTACGGCGTCGCACCCCAGTTCCATGGCGATGGTCGCGTCGGAAGCCGTACCGACACCGGCATCCACCAGCACCGGAATCTTCGCTTCTTCGAGGATGATCTGCAGGTTGTACGGATTGCAGATACCCAGACCGGAGCCGATCAGACCGGCCAGCGGCATCACCGCGATGCAGCCGATTTCCGCCAGTTGGCGGGCGATGATCGGGTCATCGCTGGTGTAGACCATCACGTCGAAGCCTTCCTTGACCAGGGTTTCGGCGGCCTTGAGGGTTTCGATCACGTTGGGGAACAGGGTCTTCTGGTCAGCCAGCACTTCCAGCTTCACCAGGTTGTGGCCGTCGAGCAATTCACGCGCGAGGCGGCAGGTGCGCACGGCTTCGATAGCGTCGTAGCAACCAGCGGTGTTCGGCAGGAAGGTGTAGCGATCCGGCGACAGCACTTCGAGCAGGTTCGGCTCGCCTTCGATCTGGCCCAAATTGGTGCGGCGCACGGCGAAGGTGACAATCTCGGCGCCCGAGGCTTCGATGGCCTGGCGGGTTTCTTCCATGTCACGGTACTTGCCGGTACCGACCAGCAAACGCGACTGGTAAGTACGACCGGCCAGCACAAAAGGCTTGTCGCTACGAACGATGCTCATGGGGAATCCTCTTGAGGGGTGAGGGTCTTGCAGAATTCTTTGCCCTTGCGGGCCGGGACAATCAGCCGCCGCCGATGGCGTGGACCACTTCGACGCTGTCGCCGTCATTGAGCGTGGTATCGGCATGCTGGCTGCGCGGAACGATGTCCAGATTGAGCTCGACCGCCACCCGGCGTCCGGTCAGCTCCAGACGGGTGATCAGGCCCGCAACGGTTTCACCGTCGGGCAATTCAAAGGACTCACCGTTCAACTGAATGCGCATGTACAACGCCGCCATCATTTTTAGGGGCTGGCATTCTAGCCCGATCATGACCTAAAGGTCAGTACCAAGCGTCAAGCGGTTAGCTGCAAGCGCCAGGCAGCTAGCCCCAAACATAACCAACCGACCAGAAATGCGAGACCACCAAACGGGGTAATGATGCCTAGCTTGCTGATGCCGGTGGTGGTCAGCAGATACAGGCTGCCGGAGAACAACAGAATGCCGGCGGTGAAGGACACGCCGGCCCAAGTGATCAGGCGCCCTTGAATTTGCGTGGCCAGCAGCGCCACCCCGAACAGCGCAAGAGTGTGCACCAATTGATAGGTGACGCCGGTATGGAAAATCGCCAGGTATTCCGGGGTAAGGCGGTTTTTCAGGCCATGGGCGGCGAACGCGCCCAGCGCAACACCGGTGAATCCGAAAAAAGCGGCCAGCATCAAAAAGCCACGCAGCATGGGGAACTCCAGTCAGACGCGATCGGCAGGGTCTGTATAATGGCCCGCTCCACGGGTTCGGCCAAGCCATCTATATGCTGCGTTCAATTTTCCGTCGTCTCACGAAGGCCCTGCTCTGGTTCGCCGGCGGCAGTGTCTTGTTGGTGCTGGTGTTTCGCTTCGTGCCACCGCCGGTCACGGCGCTGATGGTCGAGCGCAAGGTCGAATCCTGGGTCGACGGTGAGCCGATCGACCTGCAGCGCACCTGGAAACCGTGGAATGAGATCTCCGATGACTTGAAGGTGGCGGTGATTGCCGGCGAGGATCAGAAATTCCCCGAGCACTGGGGCTTCGATCTGCGCGCGATCCAGGCTGCGCTGGCCCACAACGAACTGGGCGGCTCGATTCGCGGCGCCAGCACCTTGAGCCAGCAAGTGTCGAAAAATCTGTTTTTGTGGTCCGGCCGCAGCTATCTGCGCAAGGGCCTGGAAGCGTGGTTTACCGCGTTGATCGAAGTGTTCTGGCCCAAGCAGCGGATCCTTGAGGTGTACCTGAACAGCGTCGAATGGGATGACGGCGTGTTTGGCGCCGAAGCGGCGGCCCGCCATCACTTTGGCGTGGGTGCGAAATCGTTGTCGCGCCAGCAGGCGAGTTATCTGGCTGCCGTCTTGCCCAATCCGCGGGTATGGAGCGCGAGTCACCCGACCGGTTATGTGTCGCGTCGGGCTGGCTGGATTCGGCAGCAGATGAGTCAGTTGGGTGGGGACAATTATTTGCTGGGGCTGAACGCTTCGCGGCGGGCGCCTTGGGCTGAATAACACCGAAGATCTAATGTAGGAGTGAGCCTGCTCGCGATAGCATGTTGTCAGTCAACATCTGCGTTACTGACAAACCGCTATCGCGAGC
>NZ_QETJ01000278.1:0-3103 GCF_003105095.1 Pseudomonas sp. NDM
GCGGTGTATCAGGCAAATTCTCCAGTGACTGATTCACCGCTATCGCGAGCAGGCTCACTCCTACAGGGGAACTGTGTACACCTATGTATCAGCGATAATCATCCACCGGCACACAGGCGCAATACAGATTGCGATCGCCGTAAACGTTATCCACCCGATTCACTGCCGGCCAGTACTTGTGGGCTCGGGTGTGCGCATCCGGGGTGATGGCCTGTTCGAGGCTGTAGGGCCGCTCCCAGATTCCAGTGACATCGGCCAGCGTATGCGGGGCGCGTTTGAGCGGGTTGTCTTCGGCCGGCCAGTTGCCCTTCTGCACCTCGTTGATCTCGGCGCGAATGCTCAGCATCGCCGCGATGAACCGGTCGAGTTCCGCCTTGGACTCGCTCTCGGTCGGCTCGACCATCAACGTACCGGGTACCGGGAAGGACATGGTCGGCGCGTGGAAACCGTAATCCATCAGACGCTTGGCCACGTCTTCCTCACTGATGCCGGTCTGCGCCTTCATTGGTCGCAGATCAAGAATGCATTCATGCGCCACGCGGCCATTGCGCCCGGTGTAGAGCACCGGAAACGCGCCGGATAGATGCTGCGCCAGATAGTTCGCCGCCAGAATCGCCACCTCGCTGGCATCCGCCAGTTGCGGACCCATCATGGCAATGTACATCCAACTGATCGGCAAAATGCTCGCACTGCCCCACGGTGCTGCACTGACTGCGCCGTTCTGCGCCAGTGGCCCGTCAATCGGCACCACCGGGTGGTTGGCCACGAACGGCGCCAGATGCGCGCGAACCCCGATCGGGCCCATGCCCGGCCCGCCGCCGCCATGGGGAATGCAGAAGGTCTTGTGCAGGTTCATGTGTGACACGTCGGCGCCGATGTCCGCTGGACGGGCGAGACCCACCTGGGCATTGAGATTGGCGCCATCCATGTACACCTGGCCGCCGTGCTGGTGAATCACTGCGCAGATTTCGCTGATGCCTTCCTCGTACACGCCATGGGTCGATGGATAGGTCGCCATCAGACACGACAACTTGTTCCCGGCCTCGGCGGCTTTCAGCTTCAAGTCGTCCAGATCAACGTTGCCCGCCTCATCGCACTCGACAATGACCACGCGCATCCCGGCCATCTGCGCCGAAGCCGGGTTGGTGCCGTGGGCCGACGAAGGAATCAGGCAGATCTCCCGCGCGCCCTCGCGCCGGCTCTCGTGATATTTGCGAATTGCCAGCAAGCCTGCGTACTCGCCTTGGGCGCCGGAGTTGGGCTGCATGCAGATCGCATCGAAACCGGTAATTGCACACAGCCAACGCTCGAGCTCTTCGATCATCAGCGTGTAACCGGCGGCCTGCTCTCTCGGCACGAAGGGATGCAGATTGGCGAACTGCGGCCAGGTGATCGGGATCATCTCGCTGGTGGCGTTGAGTTTCATCGTGCAGGAGCCGAGGGGAATCATCGACTGGTTGAGCGCCAGATCCTTGTTTTCCAGTTGTTTGAGGTAACGCAGCATCTCGGTTTCGCTGTGGTGCGCATTGAATACTGGATGGCGCAGGTACGGCGTACTGCGCTGGAGCTCACTTGGAATTCCCGAGGCGATGTCTTCGGCATCCAGCGCGTCGACGCTCAAGCCATGATCGGCACCGAGCAGCACATCGAACAATTTCGCCACGGTGTGTTCATCACAGGTCTCGTCCAGACTCAGACCGACGCGGCCGCGACCGAGAATGCGCAGGTTGATCTGCGCTGCCTGAGCGCTTTCGATGATCGCCGTTTGTGCGCCGCCGACTTCCAGGGTCAGCGTGTCGAAGAACTGGGCGTTGAGCCGTTTGATGCCGTTGCGCTCAAGTCCAGCCGCGAGGATGCAGGTCAGACGATGCACGCGCTGGGCGATACGCTTCAAGCCCTCGGGACCGTGATACACCGCATAGCAACTGGCGATATTCGCCAGCAGCACCTGTGCCGTGCAGATGTTCGAGTTAGCCTTCTCGCGGCGGATATGTTGCTCACGGGTTTGCAGGGCCATGCGCAGCGCGACGTTGCCGCGAGCATCCTTCGATACGCCGATGATCCGCCCCGGAATCGCCCTCTTGTATTCCTCGCGGCTGGCGAAGAACGCCGCGTGGGGGCCGCCATAACCCATTGGCACGCCAAAACGCTGGGACGAGCCGAACACCACATCGGCACCCAACTCACCCGGCGGCGTCAGCACCAAAAGGCTGAGCAAGTCGGTGGCAACGCAGGCCAGGGCGTGCTGCGCGTGCAGGTGATCAATCAGCGGTTTCAGATCGCGGATTTCGCCGTGGGTGTCGGGGTATTGCAGCAACGCGCCGAATACCTCGTGCTGCGCCAGGTTATCCACCGCGTCGACGATCAGCTCGAAACCGAAACCTTCGGCGCGGGTCTGCACCACGGAGAGGGTTTGCGGATGACAGTTTTCATCGACAAAAAACACATTGCTCTTCGACTTCGCCACGCGCTTGGCCAGGGCCATGGCTTCGGCGGCTGCGGTGGCCTCATCGAGCAGCGAGGCGTTGGCCAGCTCCAGGCCAGTGAGGTCGATGGTCAGTTGCTGAAAATTCAGTAGCGCCTCGAGCCGGCCTTGGGCGATCTCTGGTTGGTATGGGGTATACGCGGTGTACCAGCCGGGATTTTCCAGCACGTTGCGCAAGATCACGGTTGGCGTGACGGTGCCGTGGTAGCCCATGCCGATCAGGCTGGTGAACAGCAGATTCTGCTCGGCATAACCGCGCAGTTTCGCCAGCGCAGCTTGCTCGTCGAGGGCCGGCGGCAGATCCAGTGCGCGATTGAAGCGAATGCCCGGGGGCACGGTCTGCTCGATCAGCTCGGCGCGACTGCCCAGGCCCAGGCTGTCGAGCATCGCCTGCTGCTCGGCAGCATCCGGGCCGAGGTGACGGCGCAGAAAGGCTTCGGGATCGCGTAACTGGCTCAGGGACGGCGACTGGGGCATGACGGGCTCTCCTGGCTGGGGCTTGGCGTCAATCGACACGGTCAAACCAGCATAGCAGCCTGCGTGACAACCCATTTTTCTGGACACCGCATCCCCTTGTAGGAGTGAGCCTGCTCGCGATAGCGGTGGGTCAGCCACCGA
>NZ_QETJ01000279.1:0-3059 GCF_003105095.1 Pseudomonas sp. NDM
GCCAGTCAACATCAAAGTTGAATGTCAGACCGCTATCGCGAGCAGGCTCACTCCTACAAGGGAACGATCAGTGCGGTGTCAATGGGATAGCTGATTGGCAAACTGCCCCACCGCATCCACCACTTTTTGCGCACCGTCCTGAATCTCCACGATCACCGTGCCCGCCTCCGCTGCCAGTGCCAGGCCTTGTTCAGCCTGAAGCTTGCCGTCGGTCATCAGCGCCACGGCGCTGCGGGCCATTTCCTGGTTCTGCCGCACCACGCCGACGATTTCGTCCGTCGCCTGGCTGGTGCGCGAGGCCAGTTGCCGGACCTCGTCCGCAACCACGGCAAAACCACGGCCCTGTTCGCCGGCACGGGCGGCTTCGATGGCGGCGTTGAGCGCCAGCAGGTTGGTCTGTTCGGCAATGCCGCTGATGGTTTTGACGATGGTGCCGATCACCAGCGACTGCTCGTTCAGCGCCTCGATCCCTTCACCGGCCGCTTGCATGTGCCGTGACAGGTCACGCATCACGTTCACCGCTTCGGTGACCACCGTGGTGCCGCGTTGCGCGGTGCTATCGGTTTGTTGCGAAGTGCTGTAAGCGATGCTCGCTGCGTCGGCAACCGCTTGCTCGCGGTTGACCTGATCGGTGATCACCGTGGCGAACTTCACCACTTTGTACAGTTTGTCGTTGGCATCGACCACCGGGTTGTAGGACGCCTCAAGCCACACCGTACGGCCATGGCTGTCGATCCGCTTGAAGCGGCCTGCGACGAACTCACCGCTGTTCAGGCGCCGCCAGAAGTTCTGGTACTCGGCGCTGTTGTATTCTTCCGGGGCGCAGAACGTGCGGTGATGTTTGCCTTTGATCTGGGCCAGGCTGTAACCCATGCCGTTTAGAAAACGATCATTGGCGCTGAGCACATTGCCGCTGAGGTCGAACTCGATCACGGCAGTGGAACGCACCAGCGCGCCGATCAGGTTTTCATGCTCGCGTGAGGCTTCGATGGTGCGGGTGAGGTCGCTGGCGTAGAAGGAGATGTGTCTGATCCGGCCATCGGAGGCGCGTACCGGTTGCACGATCGAACGCAGCCACGCCTCGCCACCATTGCCGCGCAACAGGCGCACGGCGCCGGCGAAATGCTCGCCACGGCTCATCGAGTTTTTGAAGCGCTGGTGGAATTCGTCGGTTTTGACGTGGGCCGGCACGATGTCTTCGATCGCTCGGCCGATCAAATCCTGGCTCTTGTAGAACATTTCACTGAGGAAGTTCTGGTTGACCGAACGAATCCGCCCGTCGGGCTCAAGGGTCAGCGCGAGCATTTCGCTTTCCAGGCTTTCCTTCACTTGTACAAGGCTGGAGAGTTCTTCACGGAGAGCGGCCAGCTCTTGCTTCAAGCGTTTATTGAACATGGGAAAGCACCGATGGCAGGGTAGTAAGCGGATACAACCTAGCCATCGGCCTTGGAGAGTTTTTCTGAAGCCAGCTCAAGATCCGTCAGTCGAAAATACTGCAGCGCGGTCCGCTCAGGCCGCGCCCGCCGCCTGACACGGCCCCGTGCGCGGCATGCGTGCAGCGAAATACGCCGCTGTCAAAATCCCCACCGCGCCCATCACTGCACAGAACATCACGCAGATCCATGGGCTCCACGGCATCAGACCAATCAGCAACAGAGGTGTGATACTTGCCCACGCCGCGTAGGCAATGTTGTAGGTGAAGGAAATGCCCGACACGCGAATCCGCGCCGGGAACAACCCGACCATTACCGAAGGCACCGCACCCACTACCCCACAAGCCAGACCTGCGACCGCATAGGCGATGCCAATCCAGTGTCCGCCCGTGTTCAAACAGCCATACAACACGCCAATGCCCAATGGCAGCAACAGGCTGTAGAGCATGACCGTACGCCAGGCGCCAATGCGGTCGACGAGCAGCCCGGCGATCACGCAGCCAATGTTGAGAAAGACGATGCCCAAGGCACTGAGGCCGAAGGTGTGGCTGGCGGTCATGCCGAAGGTTTTCTGCATCATGGTCGGGGTGATGACCACGAACACCACCACTGCCGAGGTCAGCACGCAGGTGAGCAGCATGGCCGGCAGCATGGCCAGACGATGCTCACGCAACACTGTGCGCAGCGGCAGCTCGACCCGCGCCTCGCGTTGCGCTTCCATGGCCATGAACACCGGGGTTTCGCTGAGCCAGCGACGCAGATAAACGCCCACCACGCCGAACACGCCACCGAGCAGAAACGGGTAGCGCCAGGCGTAGTCGAGAATTTCGGCGGAGGTAAAGACTTGCGCGAGGAAGGTCGCGGTCAGTGCGCCGATCAGGTAACCGAAGGTCAGGCCAGCCTGCAAAAATCCGAGGGCGTAACCGCGATGCCCGATAGGCGCGTGCTCGGCGACGAACACCCAGGCACTCGGCACTTCGCCGCCCACGGCCGCGCCTTGCAGAATGCGCAGCGCCAGCAACAGCAAGGGTGCGAAATAGCCGATCTGTGCGTAGGTCGGCATGATTCCGATCAAGAGGCACGGCAGCGCCATCATCAGAATGCTCAGGCTGAAGACTTTTTTGCGGCCCAGGCGGTCGGCGAAATGCGCCATCAGAATCCCGCCCAGTGGCCGCGCCAGATAACCGGTAACGAAGATGCCGAAGCTCTGCAGCAACCTCAGCCACTCGGGCATTTCCGGCGGGAAGAACAGCTGACTCAGGGTCAGCGCGAAGAACACGAAAATGATGAAATCGTAGATTTCCAGCGCCCCGCCGAGCGCCGCAAGGCCGAGGGTCTTGTAGTCGGAACGGCTGAATGGCGCCGGTCGGGCTGGGGAGTGGGCAGTCATGACAAAGAACTCAGGCATCGGCAAAAACCAAGGCGCCCATGGTCTACGCAAACGCGCGGATCGACAACCCGTCAGACCATAGTCTCGGTTTGCGAAAACCTGCTCAACAAAAGCGCTGCGCTTGTTTTACTGTTAGGGCCTGTCTGCCGGGCGAATGCGACCCCCTGTAGGAGTGAGCCTGCTCGCGATAGCGCCGGTTCAGTCACCCGATGTGTTGAATGTGACGACGCTATCGC
>NZ_QETJ01000280.1:0-3033 GCF_003105095.1 Pseudomonas sp. NDM
CGAACTCAGCAGTGAAACGATGCATCGCCGATGGTAGTGTGGGGTTTCCCCATGTGAGAGTAGGTCATCGTCAAGATTAAATTCCGAAACCCCAATTGCGAAAGCAGTTGGGGTTTTGTTTTGCCTGCGGGAAATGTGTCTGCTTGATTTCTATGCAACGGCACGGGGCATGGCTATCATTCGGGCCTCATTGTGAGGCGAAACCTGCATGTTGACGTTGTTGGATCTTCTGAAGGATGGGCGATTCCATTCCGGACAGGACTTGGGGACCGCCCTGGGAATTAGCCGAAGTGCTGTATGGAAGCAGTTGCAGCAGCTTGAAGCTGAGCTGGGCCTGTTGGTCCATAAAGTCCGCGGTCGCGGATATCAATTGTCGGCGCCTTTAACGCTGCTTGATCCTCTAGAAATAACCAGAAGGGCGCCTCAGTGGCCTGTGACTGTGTTTGATTCTGTCGATTCGACAAATGCCGAAGCTCTGCGCTCCGTTGGTGAAGGCGCTCCTGCGCCATTTCTGGTGCTGGCGGAGCGACAATTGGCAGGGCGTGGTCGTCGTGGTCGTAAGTGGGTGAGCCCATTTGCAGAAAACCTTTACTACAGCCTCGTCCTCCGTATCGATGGGGGCATGCGTCAGCTTGAAGGGTTGAGCCTTGTTGTTGGCTTGGCCGTTATGCAGACCTTGCGAAATACGGGTGTACCGAATGCCGGTTTGAAGTGGCCCAATGATGTTTTGGTGGGCAATAAGAAGATCGCCGGGATTCTACTTGAGCTCGTCGGAGATCCGGCGGATGTCTGTCATGTGGTGCTGGGTATAGGAATCAATGTGAATATGCAGGTTGCTGACGAGGTCGACCAGCAATGGACCTCCATAAGGCTTGAGTCTGGCCGGGCCTGTGATCGCAATGCTTTAGTGATTCAGTTAAGTAATCAACTGAGCGCTTACATTGATAAGCACCAAGCCAATGGCTTCGCTGGTCTGCATGCAGAATGGGCGGAAAACCATCTTTGGCAGGGGCGCACCGTTTCGTTGATTGCTGGTAACAGTCAGGTCGATGGGGTTGTACTCGGCATTGATAGCCAGGGCGGGTTGCGCTTGAACGTAGACGGTGTTGAAAAAGTCTTCAGTGGTGGAGAGCTCAGCCTGAGGTTGCGTGATGATTCTTGAGCTTGACTGCGGCAACAGCTTTATAAAATGGCGCGTCCTGGATGCCGGGGCGAGCGGAGTGGTCTCGGAAGGGGTTGTAGATTCCAATCAAGCTTTAATTGAGAGCCTGCGGATCATAAAGTCGCTCTCATTGCGCAACTGTCGTTTGGTCAGCGTGAGGACTGATGAGGAAACCGGCGCGTTAATCGAGCTTATTGAGCGCGAGTTCGGTATTCCTATCGTGAGTGCGAAACCCGCTCGCGAGATGTCCGGTGTTCGAAACGGCTATGAGGATTATGAGCGTCTAGGCCTTGATCGCTGGCTGGCGATGCTTGGCGGCTTTCACTTGGCTGCCGGGAATGCTTGTCTGGTTCTAGACTTTGGTACGGCCGTCACTGCCGATTTTGTTGCCGCTGATGGTGAGCATCTCGGTGGGTTCATCTGCCCTGGTATGCCATTGATGCGAAACCAGCTGCGCACCCATACGCGCAAAATTCGTTATGGTGATCAGGCGGCTGAGCGGGCCCTTTCCAGTCATGTGCCGGGACGGACCACCGTAGAGGCGGTAGAGCGCGGTTGTTCTCTGATGCTGAGGGGCTTCGTGCTCACTCAATTAGAGCTGGCTCGAGCATATTGGGGCGAAAACTTCATGGTCTTCGTTACGGGAGGAGATGCTGAGTTGGTGGATGGCGTCGTGCCTGAGGCCAAGGTGGTGCCCGACCTGGTTTTTGTCGGCTTGGCCATGGCGTGTCCCTTGTCCTGAGGTTTATATGCGTTGGTTGTTTCTGCTGCTTGTTGTTCTCAATGGTTTTTACTACGTCTGGCATCAGCAGGAAGCGCCCTTGCGAGCCAAGGACGTGACGCCTCTGAATTTGTATCGCGGTTCGCAGCAAGATATTCGTCTGCTGAGCGAAACAGCCGGCGAAGGGCGCAGGGCGGAAGGTGCTGCGCGTCAACAGTGTCTGTTCCTTGGCGGATTTTCTGATGAGGATTCAGTTGCCCAGTTGCAGCAGCGCCTGGTGGCGATGAGAGTCAATATGCAATCCGTGCCGAAAGATGCTGCCGGAAGCGGTTACTGGCTGGCAATTCCACCAGATGGCCAGCGATTGTTGGGCGATCAACAGTTGCAAAACCTTTCCAAGGAATTCAATGAGTTAAAACATAAAATAATGCTGTGCGAAGGGGTTGCACCTGTTCAATAGTTTGCATAGAATGGCGCCCGCTCCACAGCGAACACCTTAATCGGCATTCAGTGTGAAGTGTGTCAACGCAGCTAACCTCAGGTTTTTAAATGAGAAAATGCTTGACAGGGGTTTGGCATGATATAGAATGCCGGCCTGATTAGGAGGGGTTCCCGAGCGGCCAAAGGGATCAGACTGTAAATCTGACGTCTACGACTTCGAAGGTTCGAATCCTTCTCCCTCCACCAGATTTAAGCGTGAGCTGCAGGCTCCGCGGGTATAGTTTAGTGGTAGAACCTCAGCCTTCCAAGCTGATGATGCGGGTTCGATTCCCGCTACCCGCTCCAAGTTTGCAGGTTGTGCAAAGGGTTTTGCTCTTGTAGCTCAGTTGGTAGAGCACACCCTTGGTAAGGGTGAGGTCAGCGGTTCAAATCCGCTCAAGAGCTCCATATAACAAGGCAGATATGAAAATATCTGCCTTTGTTTTAATGGTTGATATTGTTTGTCTAATTTCTTCTGTAGAGGGTGATATCGATGGCTAAGGAAAAATTTGATCGTTCCCTGCCCCACGTCAACGTTGGGACCATTGGTCACGTTGACCACGGTAAAACTACTCTGACTGCTGCTCTGACTCGCGTCTGCTCCGAAGTTTTCGGTTCGGCCGTCGTTGAATTCGACAAGATCGACAGCGCACCAGAAGAAAAAGCTCGC
>NZ_QETJ01000281.1:0-3025 GCF_003105095.1 Pseudomonas sp. NDM
CGGTGTGTCAGATAAAGAAATATTACTGATACGACGCTTTCGCGAGCAGGCTCGCTCCCACAGGGTTATGCATTGATCAGTGGGGTTGGGTGTCGCCGGCTGCGGTGTCGATGCTGACCACCACCGACATGCCCGGTCGTAGCCGTTCCTGCTCCTGCTGATCGGGATCGATGGTGATGCGCACTGGCACGCGCTGAGCGATCTTGACGAAGTTGCCAGTGGCATTGTCGGCCTGGAGCAAGGCAAATTCCGAACCGGTGCCCGGCGAAATATGCTGCACATGGCCAGTGAATCGGCGGTGGTTCAAGGCGTCGACGGTGAAGCGCACCGGTTGCCCGACACGCACGTTGGCCATTTGGGTTTCCTTCATGTTGGCGATCACCCATTTCTGATCCGGCACCAATGCCATCAATTGCGCGCCGGAGTTGACGTAGGCGCCGAGGCGCACGCCGATCTGCCCGAGCTGGCCGTCGCGCGGGGCGACAATCCGCGTGTTCGACAGATCGATCCGTGCCAGTTGCACCGCCGCTTCGGCGCTGGCCACCGCAGCTTCCAGCGAGCCGCGATTGACGATCACCGTTTGCAGATCCTGCCGGGCGATTTCCAGATTGGCCTTGGCCTGCGCCACCGCTGCGGTGCTCTGCGCATTGGCAGCGAGGGTCACGTCGAACTCGCGTTTCGACACCGAACCGTCGCGCACCAGTTCCTGATTACGCCGCAGATCGGCCTCGCTCTTGCGCAACTGCGCCTGGCTGTCGGCCAACACCGCCTGGCGCAATTTGATCGTTGCCTCGGCGCTGTTGCGCTGCTGCACGACGTTGGCCAGCCCGGCCTTTTGCACCGCCAGTTGCGCCAGCGACTGGTCGAGGCGCTGCTGATAAATGCGGTCATCCAGTCGCACCAGCAGATCCCCGGCCTTGACGTACTGGAAGTCCTGCACCGGCACCTCGAACACGTAACCGCTGAGCTGCGGGCCGATGATCGTCACCTGCCCGCGCACCAAGGCGTTTTCGGTGGTTTCCACGGCGCTGCTGAACGGCGGCAATTGCCAGGCATAGAGCACGATCAGCACGCCGACGATGGCGATCGCCGCAAAGCCCAGCGAAGAAATGATCCGCACCCGCAGCGAACGCGGCTCGGTATTGGCTGACGACGGCGGCGCCTCCCCTTCAGGCGTGGCGGCAATGGCGTTGGTAGTTGTGGTGGTCGGTTCGGTCATGAAGAAATGGCGCCGCTTGATGGTACGGAAGGTGTCGGCTCAATGGCTTTGGTGGTACTCATCAGCCACAACGCGCGAATCGAAAGCCAGATCATGGTCAGTACGGCAATGACCGCGATCAGCATGAAGACATCGTTATAGGCCAGCACGTTCGCTTCGCGTGTCGCTGCATTGGCGAGGCTGCGGATCCCGGCCAGATTGCGCAGGCTCGGGTCGGCCAGCAAACCGCCATAGGCTGAACCGCCGCTCTGCACGCGCGCGGCCACCAAGGGATCGGACATCACCAGATGATCGACGATGTGGCTGGAATGGTACTTCTCCCGCACGATCTGAAACGTGCCAAGCAACGCCGCGCCGAGCAGCCCGCCGAGGTTGTTGCAGATCCCGAACAGCACGGAAAAACTCACCAGGTTGCGCGGGTTGGTCAGCACGTTGCGCGTCCCGAACACCATGGTCGGGCCGAGAAAAAACGTACTGCCGAACGCCAGCAGGAACTGGCTGAAGTAGAGATTTTGCGGGCGGGTCAGGTTGTTGGAAAAACTGTCCATCACCGAACCGGTGGCCATCAGTGCGAGCGAGATGATCAACGGCATCAGCAAGTGTTTGGGGTCAATGGTCAGCGCGCTGGTGGCAAGCCCGGCGACGCTGCCGATCAGCATCACCACGTACAGGCTGTGCAGTTGCTCATAGCCCATGTTGAGGTTCTGCATGAAACCGACCGCACCGGTGGATTGCTCCGAGGTGACCATGCGGATCAGGGTCACTGCCAGCGCCAGACGAATCATCGTGCCGCTGCCCAGCCAGCGGGTCATCAGCATCGGGTTGCTGCGGTTATGTTCGATGGCCAGGCCCATGATGATCAGCGCAATCGAACAGGCGAGCGCGACGCCGATCCAGTCGGCCTCCAGCCACCAGTCGATGCGCCCCAGCGACAGCACCGCGCACAACAACGCCACACCGGTGGCGAGGATGGCGAAGGTCAGGAAGTCGAGTTTTTCAAAGGTCTTGAAGCGGTCACCGGGCGGCAACTTCAGCAGCAATACACAGCCGAGTGACAACAGGGCCATGCCCAATTCGAACAGGTAGAGGCCGCGCCACTCGGCGATCTGCAACAAGTCTTCGGAAAACAGCCGCGCCAGCGGCAACGCCAGTTGCGAAGTGCCAAGACCGAGTACCAGCGCTTTGAGTCGCCACTTCGCCGGGAACGCCTGGACCATGTAATACAGCCCCAGCGAACTCAGCGCCGCGCCGACCATGCCGTGGGCAGCACGCACCGCCACCGCAGAATTGAGATCGTTGACGAACAGATGGCCGAAGGTCACCAGCGCATAGAGCACCAGGAACACTTCGGTGAACGCGCGCAAGCCGAACTGCTGGCGAAACTTCACCAGCAGCAGGTTCATCGATACGTTGGTCATCACATAGGCGGCCGGCAGCCAGGCCATTTCCGCAGTGGTCGCGCCGAGCGAGCCTTGCAGATAAGGCAGGTTGGCGACCACCAGCGAATTCCCCAGCCCACCAGTCACCGCCACCAGCACACCGACCGCCGCGTACGCCAGGCGCTTGGGCGTGGAGTGCAGTGGTGTCGACGGCGAACCGGGCAGGCTGGGCTTTTCGTGAGGTTGCCAGTTGCGCGGGGCGTACTTATCCATGGATCGGCCTGGTGCTGGGGGTGGAGGAAGTTTGCCGCATATTTCTTTGCAGCACACTTTTCCATGGACAACAAAAAACCCTGTAGGAGTGAGCCTGCTCGCGATAGCGGTGAATCACTCGCCATTTTCTTCGCTGACACACCGCTATCGCGAG
>NZ_QETJ01000282.1:0-2993 GCF_003105095.1 Pseudomonas sp. NDM
CCGAAGGCTGCGATCTCTTGATTTTGCTTTTGAAGATCAAGATCAAAAGATCGCAGCCTTCGGCAGCTCCTACAATGGGTTGTTATTCGTTATCGAGGCCTTTGCGCCGATATGGGAAGACGTCAATCACCTTCCCCGCCCGAATCGCCTCCTGCAGGCTCTTCCAGTAATCGGCGTCATACAACTCGCCGTGCAACTGATCGAACAATTTGCGTTGCCCGGCATCGGCGAACAGAAACGGCGGAAACTCCTCGGGAAACACGTCCAGCGGGCCGATCGAGTACCAGGGTTCGGAGGCCATTTCGTCCTCCGGCGTGCGCGGTGCCGGGATGTGGCGGAAATTGGCTTCAGTCAGAAAGCAGATTTCGTCATAGTCATAAAACACCACCCGCCCATGCCGGGTGACGCCAAAATTCTTCAGCAACATGTCACCGGGAAAGATGTTCGCCGCGGCCAATTGCTTGATCGCCAGGCCGTAATCCTCCAGCGCTTCACGTACCTGGGCGTCGTTGGCATTTTCCAGATAGAGATTGAGCGGGGTCATCCGGCGCTCGGTCCAGCAGTGGCGGATCAGCACGGTTTCGCCGTCGACCGACACCGTGGACGGCGCGACTTCTAGCAATTCCTCCAGACACGCCGGATCGAACTTGCTCAGCGGAAAACGGAAATCGGCAAACTCCTGGGTATCGGCCATGCGCCCGACCCGATCGACGCTTTTCACCAGCCGATACTTTTCGATCACCGTGGCGCGGTCGACGTTTTTCGATGGTGAGAAACGGTCCTTGATGATTTTGAACACGGTGTTGAAACCCGGCAGGGTGAACACGCTCATGACCATGCCGCGCACGCCCGGGGCCATGATGAACTGGTCGTCAGTGTTGGCCAGGTGATTGATCAGCGCGCGGTAGAACTCGGATTTGCCGTGCTTGTAGAAGCCGATCGAGGTGTACAACTCGGCGATGTGCTTGCCCGGCAAAATGCGCCGCAGAAAACCGATGAACTCCGCAGGCACCGGCACATCGACCATGAAATAGGAGCGGGTGAAAGAGAAGATGATCGACACATCGGCTTCGTCGGTAATCAACGCGTCGATCTGAATGCCGCGACCCTCGCGGTGCAGCAGCGGAATCACCAGCGGCCATTGCTCATCGCGGGTGTAGATGCGCCCGACCAGATAGGCGCCCTTGTTGCGGTAAAGCACCGAGGAAAACAGCTCGACGCTCAGCTCCGGATCCTTGCACACCCAGTCCGGCAGGTTTTCGCGCAACTGCGCTTCGAGCCGCAGCAAGTCGCCGGGCAGATCGGCGTAATCCTCGCTGAAGCGGTAATCGGCAAAAATGCTCGCGAGCATGGCGGACAACTGGCCCTGCGGCTTGTACGTGCGGGTTTGCGCAGCGCGGGCTCGGCGCAGGCTCGGGCGCGTGGTATGGATGAACATGCAGCCGTCGCTGATCAGGTCGTGGCTGAACAACCCGCAGAAAATCGAGTTGTACCAGGTCTCGGAAAGCTCATCGTCGAAGCGCAGATCGATAACACTGATATAGGCGCTTTTCACCAGCGGCCAGCAGCTGACGTTCATCAGCGCTTCTTCGTCGAAATACTCGCGCAGGCGAGCAACGGTTTCGCCGACCTTTTCCTCATACAGACTGATCCGCGCCGCCGACGCGGCCTGCGCCTCCTGCCAGCGCGCCTGCTCGAAGCGCTCCCGCGCGCCATCGGTGATGCGACGGAAATGCTCGCGGTAATCGTCGAAGCCGGCGAGGATCATCCGGGCGATCTCGGTGGCTGGCCATTGCTGCGACATAGAGGGAACCTCGGCGGGAATTCGATTCGTCTGAGCTTAGTCACGGATCGGCTCGCAGGAAAAGCGCAATTTCTGCCAAAACCGATACAGGGCTGACCGTTGACGCGCTTTCTCGGGCCGATGCATCGGCAGGCAAAATTAAAAGCCCGAATAGCGGTTGCCATGATCCGGACGCTCGGCAACACTCTCGTCCCGATCAAGGAAGGAGCCCGCCGTGAGCCCTGTCGATATTTTCCGTATGTTGTCGCTGGCCGCTATCTGGGGCGCGAGCTTTCTGTTCATGCGCATCATTGCGCCGGTGATCGGCACGATCCCGACCGGGTTCTTTCGCGTGTCGATTGCGGCCGCCGGGTTGCTGGTGATCCTTGGGCTGATGCGCATCAGCTGGGATTTCAAGGGCAAGCTGAAAACCGTGATGCTGCTGGGGGTCATCAACTCGGGGATCCCGGCGACGCTGTATTCGGTGGCGGCGCAAGTGCTGCCGGCCGGCTATTCGGCGATTTTCAATGCCACCACGCCGCTGATGGGCGTGTTGATTGGTGGTCTGTTCTTCAGCGAAAAACTCACGATTGCGAAGCTGGGCGGCGTATTCCTCGGCCTGTTCGGCGTCGGCGTATTGACGCGGGCGGGTCCCGTGGCCTTCGACCTGCAACTGCTGATGGGCGCGGTTGCCTGCCTGCTGGCAACCACTTGTTATGGCTTTGCCGGATTTCTCGCGCGGCGCTGGCTGGATCAGGCCGGTGGGCTGGACAGCCGTTTGTCGGCACTGGGCAGCATGCTCGGGGCGACGTTGTTTTTGCTGCCGCTGTTCGCCTACAGCGTGATCACTGCACCGCCGGTCAGTTGGGGCGGTTGGCACGTCTGGCTGTCGCTACTTGGCTTGGGTCTGGGTTGCACGGCGTTTGCCTACATCATCTATTTCCGCCTGCTCAGCTCGATCGGCCCGGTGAAATCGATGACCGTCACCTTCATGATCCCGCCGTTCGGCGTGTTGTGGGGGGCGTTGTTGCTGGATGAGCCGTTGTCGATGGCGCACATTTATGGCGGGTTGCTGATTGCAGCGGCGTTGTGGCTGGTGTTGAAGCCGGCGGTGGTGAAGCCTGGTGAGATGATCAATCGGTAATCCGCTTTGTTGGCAAAATCGCTATCGCGAGCAGGCTCACTCCTACAGTTGGAATACGTTCCCCTG
>NZ_QETJ01000283.1:0-2943 GCF_003105095.1 Pseudomonas sp. NDM
CCGAGCTGGCAGTGAGAAGGTGGTGGGTGTGGGAGCGAGCCTGCTCGCGAAAGCGGTTTATCAGGCGCCGACGATCCCGCCATCCTCGCGGGTAATCGCCATCACCGAAGACCGCGGCTTGCCATTGGGCAGGTGCTCCGGGAAGGTCGAACCGCCGTTCTCGCCCGGATGCTGAATCCCGACAAACAGGGTTTTCTGATCCGGCGAGAAGCTGATCCCGGTCACTTCGCAACCCACCGGCCCGACCATGAAACGGCGAATCTCACCGGTCGCAGGATCGGCGCAGAGCATTTGGTTGTTGCCCATCCCGGCGAAGTCGCCGGCATTGCTCGAATCGCCGTCGGTGAGAATCCACAGGCGTCCGGCCTTGTCGAAACCCAGGCCGTCGGGGCTGTTGAACATGTTCTGCGGGGTGATGTTGGATGAGCCACCCTTCGGGGTTCCGGCATGCACGCCCGGGTTGCCGGCGACCACGAACAGATCCCAGGCGAACGTCTTGGAGGCGTGATCGTCGCGGTGGGTGCGCCAGCGCAGAATCTGCCCATAGACGTTCTTCTCGCGCGGGTTCGGCCCGCCCACCGGTTGCCCGTCTTCGCCGCGCTTGGCGTTGTTGGTCAGGGTGCAATAAACCTGGCCATCCTTGGGGCTGACGACGATCCACTCCGGACGGTCCATGCGTGTTGCGCCAACCACGCTGGCGGCGAGGCGCGCGTGGATCAGCACTTCGGCCTGATCGGCAAACCCGCTGCTGGCGTCGATGCCGTTCTTGCCGTGGGTCAGTTCGATCCACTGGCCCTGGCCTTTGGGGTGGTCAGGGTTACCGTCACCGGCATCGAACTTCGCCACGTACAAGGTGCCGTGGTCGAGGATGTTGCGGTTGGCCTTCTGATTGCGGTGGTTGATGCGGTCGCGGCTGACGAATTTGTAGATGAACTCGCCACGCTCGTCGTCGCCCATGTACACCACAGCGCGACCGTCGTCGGTCTCGGCCAGGGCGGCGTTTTCATGTTTGAAGCGGCCCAGCGCGGTGCGTTTGACCGGGGTCGATTGCGGGTCGAACGGATCGATCTCGACCACCCAGCCGTGGCGGTTGAGTTCGTTCGGGTTCTTGGCCATGTCGAAGCGCGGGTCGTGGGGGTGCCAGTTGATGTCTTTGCTGCTGGCAACGACGCCGTAGCGCTTCTGCGCGGCATCGAACTGTTGCTGGGCGTTGCTGCTGCCGAAGCAGTCGGTGAAGTTTTCTTCGCAGGTCAGATAGGTGCCCCACGGCGTCTTGCCGTTGGCGCAGTTCTGGAACGTGCCGAGAACTTTCTTGCCGTGCTTGTCGGCGGCGGTTTTCATCAAGTCGTGGCCGCGGGCCGGACCACTGATGCGCAGCGGCGAGTTACCGTGGATGCGCCGGTTGTAGCGCGAGCCCTGGACGAACTGCCACTGGCCGTTCCTGCGCTGCACTTCGATCACCGACACACCTTCACAGGCCAGCGCCTTGCGCACGTCTTCGGCCGACTGCGGCATGCCGCCGTGGGGATACAGATAGCGGTAGTTGGTGTATTCGTTGTTGATCGCCATCAACGCGCGATTCTTGTCGTCGGGGAAGGCGAACAGGCTCATGCCGTCGTTGTTGTCGCCGAACTGCACTTCCTGTGCGGCGGCGGTGCCATTGCCGCTCGGATCGAAGGCCGGACCATTCTTGTGCAGCGGCTGGCCCCAACTGATCAGCACCGAGGACTTGTAACCCTTGGGCAGGCTGATGGCGTCGGTGGTCGCGGCCGGAATGCTCTCGAAACCGAGCAGACGGCTGTTGCCGGCGCTGACGCTGGCGGCCATGACGCTGCGGGTCAACAGGTTGCCGCCAAGGAACATCGCCGCGCCGCACAACGCACCGGCGCTGATGAAACCGCGACGGCTGAGGCCGACCATTTTTTCCAGATCAGTGGATTGGTTTTCTTCTAATAGGCTCACATCAGGCTCCCTGCTTGGTTTATGGCCAACACCTTAATGCGGGTCGATGACGCTTTCGTTGCAGAGGCGAATCAGAGCGGCGTGCCGATCAGCACGTTGGACGGCGCGCATTGCACCTGCACCGGAGCGCCGACGCCCAGGCTCTGGCGGCGCAGGTGCGACGGTTCGGCCAAGGCGCAGAGGGTGTGGCCGTTGGGCAGGGAAATCCGTACTTCGCTGGGACCGTCCTCGGCGTCGAGGATCGCTTCGATGGTGCCGCGCAGGACATTGTGTCCGGGCGTTGCCGACTGATCGTCGCCGAGCAATTCAAGCCAGCCAGCCTTGATCAGCGCCATCACTTCGCTGCCGATCTGCAATTCCAGATGCACGGTGCTGTCGTGGGTGATCTGCGCTTCCAGACAAATACCTTCGGCCAGTTCCAGCCGGATCAAATCATTGCGACCTTGCGCCTCAATTGCGATGACGGTGCCATGCAGCTGGTTGCGCGCGCTGGTCCTGAGCATCAGCCGGCCGAGCAGATCGAGATCGCTGACGTCTTCCGCCGCTTCCAGCACCTGCGCCTGCAAGGCCTGCAATTTCTGATACAGACGCAGGACCCGTTCGCCCTCGCCGGACAGTCTGGCGCCACCACCACCCTTGCCGCCTACCACGCGCTCGACCAAGGGTTTCTGCGCGAGATTGTTCAGCTCATCGATCGCATCCCACGCCGCCTTGTAACTGAGCCCTGCGCTCTTCGCCGCTCGGGTGATCGAGCCCTGCTCGGCGATGTGTTGCAGCAGGGCGATGCGTTGCGGACGGCGAACGATGTGTTGGGAGAGCAGGGAGGGCAGGGACATGGCAGAACGCTTCTGGCTCGGGCGATGAAATGGACGTTGGCCACTTGCAACGCATGAGTCAAGCCAAACACACAACCTGTAGGAGTGAGCCTGCTCGCGATAGCGGTGGACCAGCCAGCATCAATGTTGAATGTTCGACCGCTAT
>NZ_QETJ01000284.1:0-2910 GCF_003105095.1 Pseudomonas sp. NDM
AATGCATTTCCATGTAGGAGCTGCCGAAGGCTGCGATCTTTTGACTTTGCTCTTTTAATGTCACAAGCCAGTGACAAACACCGTCCCCTTCGTTACAAGCCCGCCCCGGCCCGTTGTTTAGACTGCCCGCAGTCCTAACAACAAAAAAGGGTCACTCCATGGACACCTTTCACCCAGACTTCAGCAGTTGGCTGAATGCCCCTGCCCACCAGCAATGGCTTGCCGCCGAAGGCCTGCGTCTGCTGGATTTTGCCAAGGCCTCGAAGCTGCCGGAAGGTTTCGGCAATCTCGACGAGCGCGGCCGTCTGCCGGCGCACGCGCAAGCCGAAACCATGAACACCGCGCGCATGACCCACAGCTTCGCCATGGCCCACATTCAGGGGCTGCCGGGGTTCGCCGAGCTGATCGATCACGGCATCGCCGCCCTGCGCGGGCCGCTGCGTGATGCGTTGCACGGCGGCTGGTTTGCAGTCGCCGGGCACCGCGATGACAACACCGGCAAGAACGCCTACCTGCACGCCTTTGTCGCGCTCGCCGCCAGTTCCGCCGTGGTTGCACAACGGCCCGGCGCCCAGGCCTTGCTCGATGACGCGATCGATATCATCGACACCTATTTCTGGAGCGAAGAAGAGGGCACCATGCGCGAATTCTTCAATCGCGACTGGAGCGAAGAAGAAGCCTATCGCGGCGCCAACAGCAACATGCACGCCACCGAAGCATTCCTCACGCTGGCCGATGTCACCGAAGATCCGCGCTGGCTGGTGCGTGCTCAGCGCATCGTTGAGCGGGTGATCCACGGTCACGCGGCGGCCAATGATTACATGGTCATCGAACACTTCGATCGTGACTGGCAGCCGCTGCGCGACTACAACCACGACAATCCTGCTGACGGTTTCCGTCCGTATGGCACCACGCCGGGCCACGGTTTCGAGTGGGCACGATTGCTTCTGCACCTCGAAGCCGCGCGGGGGCAGGCGGGTATGCTCACGCCGGGCTGGCTGGCCCTTGATGCGCAAAAGCTGTTTGAAAACAATTGCCGCCACGGCTGGGATGTCGATGGTGCGCCGGGCATCGTCTACACCCTCGACTGGGATAACCAGGCCGTCGTTCGCCATCGCCTGCACTGGACGCATGCCGAAGCCAGCGCCGCTGCCAGTGCCTTGCTCAAACGCACCGGCGACGCGCAATACGAAACCTGGTACCGACTGTTCTGGGAATTCTGTGAGACGAATTTCATCGACCGCTGCAACGGCAGCTGGCACCACGAACTCAATCCACAGAATGTGCCCAGTGCCGATATCTGGCCGGGCAAGCCCGATCTGTATCACGCCTGGCAGGCTGTGCTGATTCCGCGGTTGCCGCTGGCGCCGAGCATGGCCACGGCTTTGGCGCGGTTATCTCAGCCTGTTCCTGTGTAACCATGTCGTGACATTTACGCGTCCCTTCGTTACCTGCGAAGCGAAACGCTCTGTTTAAACTCCGTGCAGCGCAAGCACCAGACTTGCAATGCATAACAACAAGAAAGGTACATCTCGAATGAATGCGATTTCTCGCCTCGCTACTGTCATTTCTGTCGCCTCCCTGTTCCCGCTCGCAATCCTGCCGCTCAGTGTCTCCGCTGCCGACTCCAAAGGTTCGGTCGAAGTCGTGCACTGGTGGACTTCCGGTGGCGAAAAAGCCGCTGTCGATGTGCTCAAGGCCCAAGTCGAAAAAGACGGTTTCACCTGGAAGGACGGCGCTGTCGCCGGTGGTGGCGGTGCGACTGCCATGACCGTGCTCAAGAGCCGCGCCGTCGCCGGCAATCCGCCTGGCGTTGCGCAGATCAAAGGCCCGGACATCCAGGAATGGGCGTCGACCGGTCTGCTCGACACCGACGTTTTGAAAGACGTCGCCAAGTCGGAAAAGTGGGACAGCCTGCTCGACAAGAAAGTCTCCGATACCGTGAAGTACGACGGTGATTACGTGGCCGTGCCGGTGAACATTCACCGTGTGAACTGGCTGTGGATCAACCCGGAAGTCTTCAAGAAAGCCGGCATCACCAAGAATCCAACCACCCTCGAAGAGTTCTACGCCGCCGGCGACAAGCTGAAAGCCGCGGGCTTCATTCCGCTGGCCCACGGCGGTCAGCCTTGGCAGGACAGCACCGTGTTCGAAGCCGTGGTGCTCTCGGTCATGGGCGTGGATGGCTACAAGAAAGCCCTGGTCGATCTCGACAACAAGGCGCTGACCGGCCCGGAAATGGTCAAGGCGCTCACCGAGCTGAAGAAAGTCGCGACCTACATGGACGCTGACGGCAAAGGCCAGGACTGGAACCTCGAAGCGGCCAAGGTCATCAACGGCAAGGCCGGCATGCAGATCATGGGTGACTGGGCCAAGTCCGAATGGACCGCCGCCAAGAAAGTCGCCGGCAAGGACTACGAGTGCGTAGCGTTCCCGGGCACCGACAAGGCGTTCACCTACAACATCGACTCGCTGGCCGTGTTCAAGCAGAAGGACGCAGGCACTGCGGCCGGTCAGCAGGACATCGCCAAAGTCGTGCTGGGTGAGAACTTCCAGAAAGTCTTCAGCATCAACAAAGGCTCGATTCCGGTGCGCAATGACATGTTGAACAACATGGACAAGCTCGGCTTCGATTCCTGCGCACAGACCGCTGCCAAGGACTTCCTCGCGGACGCCAAGTCCGGCGGCCTGCAACCAAGCATGGCGCACAACATGGCAACCACGCTGGCGGTGCAGGGCGCGTTCTTTGACGTAGTCACCAACTACATCAACGACCCGAAAGCCGACCCGGCCGATGCCGCGAAGAAACTTGGCGCGGCAGTTCAGTCGGCCAAGTAATGCTTGGCCCCTGTAGGAGTGAGCCTGCTCGCGATAGCAATCTGTCAGCCACCGTCTGAGTGACTGACACAC
>NZ_QETJ01000285.1:0-2909 GCF_003105095.1 Pseudomonas sp. NDM
GATAGCGGTGTGTCAGCCCCGAATCATTACCTGACACACCGCCATCGCGAGCAGGCTCACTCCTACAGGTCGGGATTACCAAGGCATAAATGACTTTTGCCCAACCATCCATCGAACCTGCTGAGCAACACCCGCAAACGTGATTTAATAGCCGCCTTTCACGGTTCCGGGACACGGGAGCAACGTGATCCGCGCGACCTGCGCGTCACCCGCCACCCACCCCCATTACCCTTAAGTACCTCAACATAAGGCAGTCATGGATACGGGTTCTCGACTCAAACTAGTACGCGAAAGCTACAAACTCTCTCAGCGCGAGCTCGCCCGGCGTAGCGGCGTGACCAACGCGACCATCTCGCTGATCGAACAGAACCGCGTCAGCCCCTCCGTCAGCTCGCTGAAAAAGCTGCTCGAAGGCATACCGATGTCCCTGGCCGACTTCTTCACCTTCGATCAGCCGCCGCGCGAACACCAATACGTCTTCCGCGCCAACGAACAACCCGACCTCGGCCGCCACGGCCTGCGCCTGCTGCTCATCGGCGCCTCCGTCCCCAGCCGCCAGATGCGCCTGCTCCGCGAACAATACGCCCCCGGCGCCAGCTCCGGCGAAGAGCCGATCGTGCACGCCGAAGGCGAAGAGTGCGGGCTGGTGACGCGCGGCACGGTGGAATTGACCGTGGACGGGCAGGTGAGTGTGTTGAGTGCGGGCGATGGGTATTACTTTCCGACCACGCTGCCGCACAAGTTCCGCAATATCGGGGCGGATGAGGCTGAGATTATCAGTGCGAATACGCCGGCGAATTTTTGAGGGGCATGCATTTCGCACAGCTTTATCGAGGTTGATTTTCCAGGAACCCGCGGGCCGTCCGGGTGTTTTGCTGCGAAGCGTTCAGGCGTCGTAATTTGGCGAAACATTCGGGTGATAACCATTCGTCCGACGCGTCGCACGTTCGCCGCGCACCTGCTTCCAATGCTGTAACTCCACACGCAAAGGAAGAGCCACCATGCTGAACCATAGATTTGCGGTGATTACCCTCGCGGCATTGCTGTTCGGCAGTTCGCCGTACACGCTCGCGGCTGGCGAAACGTCGACCCCGAAGGCGAGCGACGGCACCAGCCAGACTCGTGAACCGGCGTCTCCAGCCACCAATGCCGACCCGGATGCCGATTCGCTACCCCAAGGTGGTGATGGTGGCAAGACCGACAATGGGCCGGTGCCTTCTGCCTCTAAACCCAGCCCTGCGGGTCAACCGTCCGGTAGCAGCAGTGGCGGGAGCGGCGGTAGTTGATGAGTGTCGCAAGCGGAAAGCCCGGTCTTTTGAGCCGGGCTTTTTTCTGCGCACAAGATGTTGTCTTTATTAACCTGATGTCTCTTCGAGGCGTCGGGTTATTTATCCCTGCCATTCGTCAGCCACCCCGCATTTTCACCGAATACCTGTTTCCAATGCGTAACTCACCCCGCAAAGGAACCATCGATATGCGCCCAGTCAAACTCGCAGCACTCTCCCTGGCCACCCTGTTATCCGCCACCTCGCTCTACGCAACAGCCGCCAGCGACACCCCTGAACCCACTGCAAACGACGGCAACAGCCAAACCAACCCGAGTGCGCCGGAAGACATTCATTCCAACGGCGCCACCGTGCCCAAGGGCACTCAGGGCAATACCACCAACAATGATGGCTCGACACCTTCGGGCTCCAAGCCCAGTGGTTCGAAGCAGTCGAACGACAGCGGTACCAGCAGCGGCGCTGGTGAGGGCTGATGGTGGGTTCAAATACAGCAAGCCCGGCATCCAGCCGGGCTTTTTGACAGATCCTGGAAGCTACTTGGCCTTCCAGTCACCACCACTGTTCTCACAATCAATCTTCGCCTGAGCCAAGTGTTCACCGTCGTAGTAATAGGTGGTGACTTTGGCGTTGTCGGGCATGTTCAGCGGTTTGGCGCTTTTGTCTTTGCTGGTCGAGTGCGGATTAGCGAGGGATTCCTGGGTGAGGCGGGCGGTGCAGGTGGCCTGGTAGTGGTCGTCGCAGCGCTCGACTTTTTTCTTGGTGGCGTTGAGGGTGTCCTTGCTTTCGTTGCTGCACGACCAGTTGATGGAGTCCACGGGCATGCCTTCGTATTCGTAGCAGCTGTGGGTTTCCACGGCGGGCACTGCGGCGCTGGAGGAGCGGGTCTGGACGTCGCAGCCTTCGGCCATGACGCAAGTGGGGATGATGGCGAATGTGGCGATCAGGAGCAGCAGTCGGATTTTCATCGGCAGTTCCTCTCCAATGGCGCCGCGTCCGATCGGTGATTTGGCGCTTGTCTGGTTTCGAGGCGGCGAGGGCGGGCAAGGTTCAATCGGCTTTGCGATGCACGATCCTCGCGTACACTGCGCAACAATCAGAAACATTCAGCGCAGGATTCGATTCCCATGGCCCAAACCCTCGAACGCGCCATCGCCATTGCCGCCACGGCCCACAGCGGGCAGGTGGACAAGGGCGGCGCGCCGTACATTTTGCATCCGCTGAAAGTCATGTTGCGCATGAACACGCTGGAAGAACGCATCGTCGCTGTGCTGCACGATGTGGTCGAGGATTGCGGGGTGAGTCTGGATGATTTGCGCGGGGAAGGTTTCAGCGATGAGGTGCTGGCGGCGATTGCAGCAGTGAGCAAATTGCCCGGTGAATCCTATGATGATTTCGTCGATCGCGCCGCGCAGAACCCGATCGGCCGGGTAGTGAAGCTGGCGGATCTGGAAGAGAACAGCGATATCTCGCGGATCACCTCGCCGAGTTGGGAGGATCTGGAGCGGGTCGAGAAGTATCGGCGGGCGATTGCACGGCTTCGCGCATAAAACGCAACCCCCCGTAGGAGCTGCCGAAGGCTGCGATCTTTTGATCTTGATCTTAAAAAATCAAAAGATCGCAGCC
>NZ_QETJ01000286.1:0-2869 GCF_003105095.1 Pseudomonas sp. NDM
CGATAGCGGTCTATCAAGTTCATATTCATCGACTGACACACCGCTATCGCGAGCAGGCTCACTCCTACAGGGGAACGGCGCCCGATTTTCTGTCGAGGCACGCAGATAGTTGTCAAGATTATGTGACAGCCCCTGCCCTTTTCAAACCCACCAATCGCCGTAAATGCGCTCTAGCCGACAAACCGTAACGATAACTTTACGAAACAAGCAGAATTTTCCTACGCACCTGCGGGTCAACATGCTGTACGCCATCACACTCTCGGGTATTCCTGTAGCCATCGCTGGACATAACAAAAACCAGATTCCCCTAGCAGGAGAGCAGCATGAAGCAGACGCAATACGTGGCTCGCGAGCCCGATGCGCAAGGTTTTATCGACTACCCCGCCGAAGAACATGCGGTGTGGAACACGCTGATCACTCGCCAGTTGAAGGTGATTGAAGGTCGTGCGTGCCAGGAATACCTGGACGGTATCGAAAAACTCGGTCTGCCCCACGACCGCATTCCGCAACTGGCCGAGATCAACAAAGTCCTCGGCGAGACCACAGGCTGGCAGGTCGCCCGGGTGCCGGCGCTGATTCCTTTCCAGACTTTTTTCGAATTGCTCGCCAGCAAGCAATTCCCCGTCGCTACCTTCATCCGTACCCGCGAAGAACTCGACTATCTGCAGGAGCCGGACATCTTTCACGAGATCTTTGGCCACTGCCCGCTGCTGACCAACCCGTATTTCGCCGAATTCACCCACACCTACGGCAAGCTCGGTCTGCAGGCGACCAAGGAAGAGCGCGTGTACCTGGCGCGGTTGTACTGGATGACCATCGAATTCGGTCTGGTTGACACCCCGCAGGGCAAGCGCATTTACGGTGGCGGGATTCTGTCCTCGCCGAAAGAAAGCGTTTACTGCTTGTCGGACGAGCCGGAGCATCAGTTGTTCGATCCCCTGGAAGCCATGCGCACGCCGTATCGCATCGACATCCTGCAACCGCTGTACTTCGTCTTGCCGAATCTCAAGCGCCTGTTCGATGTCGCCCATGAAGACATCATGGCCATGGTTCGCCAGGGCATGCAGTTGGGCTTGCACGCGCCAAAATTTCCGCCGAAACCCAAAGCCGCCTGAACCGCGACTTTTGCTGACAATTGCGTCTGTGCGTCGCCGCCGCTTTGCTTTAGCGTGACGGCAATGACGGCACATGCGCTTTAATAAAAAACACACTCGATTTCAGGAATACACCATGTCGACTTTGAACCAAGCCCACTGCGAAGCCTGCCGCGCCGATGCGCCACAAGTCAGCGATGAAGAACTGCCGATCCTGATCAAGCAGATCCCTGACTGGAACATCGAAGTACGCGACGGCATCATGCAGCTGGAAAAAGTTTTCCTGTTCAAGAACTTCAAACACGCGCTGGCGTTCACCAACGCCGTCGGCGAGATCTCCGAGGCCGAAGGTCACCACCCAGGCCTCTTGACCGAGTGGGGCAAAGTCACCGTGACCTGGTGGAGCCACTCGATCAAAGGCCTGCACCGCAACGACTTCATCATGGCTGCGCGCACTGACGAAGTGGCGAAGACCGCAGAAGGACGCAAGTAATGCACTTCGACGCCATCGGCCGGGTCCCCGGCGACCCGATCCTCGGTTTGATGGAGGCTTATGCGCAGGATGCCAATCCGCGCAAATTCGACCTCGGCGTTGGCGTCTACAAGGATGCCCAGGGTCTGACGCCGATCCCGGAAGCGGTGAAGATCGCCGAAGCGCGGCTGGTCGAAAGCCAGCACACCAAGACCTACATCGGTGGCCACGGCAACCCGCTGTTCGGCAAGGTCATCAATGAGCTGGTACTGGGTGCCGACTCGCGGTTGATCGCCGAACAACGCGCCGGCGCCACCCAGACCCCGGGCGGCACCGGAGCCCTGCGTCTGGCTGCCGACTTCATCGCGCAATGCCTGCCGGGCAAAGGTGTGTGGTTGAGCAACCCGACCTGGCCGATCCACGAAACGATTTTCGCCGCAGCCAAGGTCAAGGTCAGCCAGTACCCGTACGTCGGTAGCGACAACCGCCTCGACGTCGAAGCGATGCTCGCCGTGCTCAGGGAAGTGCCGAAGGGCGACGTGGTGCTGCTGCATGCCTGCTGCCACAATCCGACCGGTTTCGACCTGAACCATGACGACTGGAAGCGCGTGCTTGAAGTGGTGCGCAGCCGCGATCTGCTGCCGCTGATCGACTTCGCTTATCAGGGTTTTGGTGATGGCCTCGAACAGGACGCGTGGTCGACCCGGCTGTTCGCGTCACAAGTGCCGGAGCTGTTGATCACCAGTTCCTGCTCGAAGAACTTCGGCCTGTACCGAGACCGCACCGGTGCGCTGATCGTCTGCGCGACCAGCGCCGACAAGCTCACCGACATCCGCAGCCAACTGGCCACCATCGCCCGCAATCTGTGGTCGACGCCGCCGGATCACGGCGCGGCAGTGGTCGCGACCATCCTTGCCGATCCAGAGCTGAAAGCGCGCTGGGCCGATGAAGTGGAAGCCATGCGTCTGCGGATCGCGCAGCTGCGCAACGGTCTGGTCGAAGCGCTGGAACCGTACGGTTTGCGCGAGCGTTTCGCGCATATTGGCGTGCAACGCGGGATGTTCTCCTACACCGGCCTGTCGCCGGAACAGGTAAAGCACATGCGCGAGCGTCACAGCGTGTACATGGTCAGCTCCGGCCGGGCCAACGTCGCCGGCATCGACGCCACCCGCCTCACCTCGCTGGCCGACGCCATCGCCGACGCCTGCAAATAGTTACTGCAACACAAAACCCTGTGGGAGCGAGCCTGCTCGCGAAAGCGGCGTGTCATTCAACTAAAATGTTGCCTGACACACTGCCTTCG
>NZ_QETJ01000287.1:0-2839 GCF_003105095.1 Pseudomonas sp. NDM
TTTTGATCTTGTCCTTGAAGCAAAGGCAAAAGATCGCAGCCTTCGGCAGCTCCTACAAGGGCACGCTCGCGTTTGCGGAAAGTGCGCGGGCACAAAAAACCCGGCCGAAGCCGGGTTTCTCATCAAGCGATCACTGCATCCACGGCGGTGGAGGCGGTTCTTCAGGTTTGCCTTTCGGTGCGTCGTCTGCCGCGCGAATGGCCTGCTTGCGTTCCTCGTCGAGGCGCGCCGCTTCGATCTCTCGCAGCACCCCGCCGACATCCGCCAGGTCTTCCGGATCGTCGAACTCGCCGGTCAGCACACTGTTCGGGTGCAAGGTGCCGGCTTCGTACAACGCCCACATTTCCTTGGCGTACTTGGTCTTCTTCAACTCCGGCGCGAAACGCCCGAAGTACGAAGCCATGTTGCCAACGTCGCGCTCGAGCATGCTGAACGCGTGGTTGTTGCCCGCAGCGTCGACTGCCTGGGGCAGGTCAATAATCACCGGACCGGTCGGGGTCAGCAGCACGTTGAACTCGGAGAGGTCACCGTGCACCAGACCGGTACACAACATCAGCACGATCTGCGAAATCAGGAAGGCGTGATACTCGCGCGCCTGATCCGGCTCCAGCACCACATCGTTCAGCCGCGGCGCAGCATCGCCGAATTCATCCGCCACCAGCTCCATCAACAGCACGCCGTCGAGGAAGTCATACGGCTTCGGCACTCGCACACCGGCGCCGGCGAGACGGAACAGCGCCGCCACTTCGGCGTTCTGCCAGGCGTCTTCGGTCTCTTTGCGACCGAACTTGGACCCCTTCGCCATGGCCCGCGCCTGACGACTGTTACGAACCTTGCGGCCTTCCTGATACTCGGCCGCCTGGCGGAAACTGCGTTTATTCGCCTCCTTGTAGACCTTGGCGCAACGTAACTGATTGCCGCAGCGCACTACATAAACAGCTGCCTCTTTGCCACTCATCAGTGGGCGCAGCACTTCGTCGACCAGACCGTCCTCGATCAGGGGTTCAATGCGTTTTGGAGTCTTCATCAGCTTTTATTGTGGGTCCTTTATTACCAAACACGCGAATGTCACTCGTTATACGGCAATCCTCGCCCGACGGGGAGGGGTTGCCGACCTGTGAACCTTGAGGATGCACACACTGTGCCGGATCAATCGCAGCGACCCGGGCGAATCATAGCCGAGACCGTGGCATTGATTGGTATCGGCCGGCAAGGGCATTTGCGACAGAATCTGACATGGATGGTGTGACCTGATTGCCCTCACCCCAGCCCTCTCCCAGAGGGAGAGGGGGCCGACCGAGATGTCTCCCGTAATACATCGACCTGAGAGACCGCAGCGATTATGGCTTGAATCGCAGCTTTGGATTCGGTGAAGGACGCTCAGGTCGGCGTCGATTTCAAGCATCCCCCCACTCGGTCCCCTCTCCCTTTGGGAGAGGGGCTTTTTCAGCGTTCGATAATCGCAGTGACACCCTGCCCGCCCGCCGCACAGATCGAGATCAACCCCCGCCCCTTGCCGGCCGCATCCAGCAGCTTGGCCAGGTTCGCCACAATCCGCCCGCCGGTCGCGGCAAACGGATGCCCCGCCGCCAGTGAACTGCCTTTCACATTAAGCCGACTGCGATCGATCGAACCCAACGGCGCGTCGAGACCCAAGCGGGTTTTGCAATATTCCGGATCTTCCCAGGCCTTGAGCGTGCACAACACCTGCGCGGCGAACGCTTCGTGAATCTCGTAGTAATCGAAATCCTGCAAGGTCAGGCCATTGCGCGCCAGCAAGCGTGGCACGGCATACACCGGCGCCATCAGCAGGCCCTCGGCACCGTTGACGAAATCCACCGCTGCCGCTTCGCCGTCGCGCAGATAAGCAAGGATCGGCAAGCCGCGCTCGTTGGCCCATTCTTCACTGCCGAGCAACACCACCGAAGCACCATCGGTGAGCGGCGTGGAGTTGCCCGCAGTCAGCGTGCCCTTGGCGCTTTTCTCGAACGCCGGCTTCAGCGTGGCGAGTTTTTCCAGGGTCAAGTCCGGGCGCAGATTGTTGTCGCGGGTCAGGCCGAGGAACGGCGTCATCAGATCGTTGTGCCAGCCTTCGCTGTAGGAAGCGGCAAGTTTTTGATGGCTTTCGAGGGCCAGTTGATCCTGTTCTTCGCGGGGGATATTCCAGGTCTGCGCCATCAATTCACAGTGCTCGCCCATCGACAGGCCAGTGCGCGGCTCGCCGTTGCGCGGGAATTCGGGGATCAGGTGCTGGGGGCGCAACTGCAGCAGGGTTTTCAGTTTTTCGCCGGTAGTCTTGGCGCGGTTGGCCTGTAGAAGAATCCTGCGCAGGCCTTCGCTGACGCTGATCGGCGCGTCGGAGGTGGTGTCGACGCCGCCGGCAATGCCGCAATCGATCTGGCCGAGCGCGATCTTGTTGGCCACCAGCAGCGCCGCTTCCAGACCCGTGCCGCAGGCTTGCTGAATGTCATAGGCCGGCGTCGCTGGAGACAGGCGCGAACCGAGCACGCACTCGCGGGTCAGGTTCATATCCCGTGACAATTTAAGCACCGCGCCCGTTACCACCTCGCCGATGCGCTGGCCGTGCAGGTTGTAGCGCTCGATCAGGCCTTCCAGCGCGGCGGTGAGCATCGCCTGATTGCTGGCCGTGGCATACGGCCCGTTGGAGCGGGCGAAGGGAATGCGGTTACCGCCGATGATCGCGACGCGGCGCAGCTGGGTCATAAAAGCTCCTGTCAGACTTGCGAATTCACATAGATCCTTTGTAGGAGTGAGCCTGCTCGCGATAGCGGTGTATCAGGCTAATGACACGTTTCTGACCCACCGCTATCGCGAGAAG
>NZ_QETJ01000288.1:0-2811 GCF_003105095.1 Pseudomonas sp. NDM
GACGCAGGTTTCGGGGCCGCTTCGCAGCCCAGCGGGAGCAAGCTCCCTCGCCACAACGTGTTACATGCGCAGGAGGATCTTCCAGGCGCGGTTCTGGTACACCGCAATCGCCTGATGCTTGCGTGCATCGAGCAGTTCGTCGGTGATGGTCGGCTCGTTGGCCAGTTGCGCCAGTTTGTTCAGTTCACCGTAGAGGCGATCCATTTCCGGGATATCCAGCACGTTGCGTGCATGGTGCAGCCAGACCTGAATGCGCTCGATGCGCGGCAGTTGCTCGGCGAGATCTTCCGGCTGCTGCTGGTAGCGCTGCAACTGCAGAGCGGTGGCTTCTTCGCCCAACAGGCGCGGCAACCAGCTGTGCAGTTGCGCGTCCCCCTGACGGTTGCCTCGAGTGTTGCGGTCGGCGGTCCAGGTACGGGCCAGCAGCCAGCGCGAGGCGTTCAGCGAGAACTGACCCCAGCGTGGGTCTTCCAGCTCTTCGAGGAACTGCTCAGGCGCGGCTTTGCGCACGTCTTCGTCTTCGATGCCGACCTGCACCAGCGGGCGCCAGTCTTCCAGCAAGGCATCAAGGGCGACGCGCAGGTCGTGGGTCGACTGACGCGGTGCCGCTTGACCGAGGCTGCTGAGCAGGGCGCGCATTTCCGCGAGGTTCTCGACCCAGTCCTGCAGCAGGCGCCAGTGGCCGTTGAAGCGATATTGTTCGGCCAGACGCTGGCTGCTGCCGAGCAGGTGCCAGCTCAGCGCGGCGAAGGCGTCGTCGAGACGGGTTTCGGTGGTCAGCTGCGGCGCTGGCAGGCTCAGCGAGTAGCTGTTGGCGTCGTGCAGGCGATAACCGCGCTCGGCCTTGCTGATGTCGCACGGCATCAGTGCCAGGGTCTCTGCCAGTTCAGCAGCCAGTTCCAACAGCGCGGCGGGCTCGCCTTCGCGCAGCTCCAGTTCCAGTTCGCAGATCTCTTCCTTCTGCTTGCCGACCACCACATGACCGAGATCCAGTGCGGCCTCGATCACCACTTTGGTCTTGCCACGGCCCCAGGCGATTTCGGCGCGCTCGCGGACGAAATCGGTGGTGAAGATCGGCTTGAGGGCTTTCTTGTCCAGCTCGGCCAGCGCCTCGGGCCAGCATTCGCCGTCGAGTTTCTTCACGTCGAGTTTGGCTTTCGGCAGTTTCCAGTCGTACTCGTTACGCTCGGACAGACCGGCGACGCTCTGGCCACGGGTCTTGAGGGTCTGAATCACTTCGTCACCGTCCTTGCGCAGGCGCAGGGCGACTTTGGCCTGGGCCAGATCGCGCTCGGGGGTGTCGAAATACTGGTTCATCAACTCACGGCGTTCCCAGCCACCTTTGTTGCGTTTCTTCAGCAGCGGGTGCTCGCGCAGGGCAGCGAGGGTTTCGCGGCTGACGCGGAGTTTGATTTCGGTTTCTTTTTGCATGGCCGGAACATCCAGAATCGGGAGCGCAGCCGGGGGAATGTGTGGCTGCCAAGGCCGTGCAGTGTACAGGAGTCAAACTTCCTACGCCCTGCGGCGGTTTATTCCGCGCGCTGGATGGTTCTATAGTGGGCCTCAATCCGGGACCTGGAGTCAGTGATGCCATTGCCGTCCATGCAAGACCAGTTCGCCGCGCTGATTGCCGCGCCATCGGTCAGCTGTACCCAACCGAGCCTCGATCAATCCAACCGCGCCGTCATCGATCTGCTGGCGGGTTGGCTGGGTGACCTGGGTTTCAGCTGCGATATCCAGCAGGTCAGCCCCGGCAAATTCAATCTGCTCGCCAGTTTTGGCAGTGGTCCCGGCGGCCTGGTGCTGGCCGGGCACAGCGATACGGTGCCCTACGATGACGCGTTGTGGCAGACCGACCCGCTGAAGCTCACCGAAGTCGATGGCCGCTGGGTAGGGCTGGGCAGTTGCGACATGAAGGGCTTCTTTGCGCTGATCATCGAAGCCGTGCAGCCGCTGCTCGAGCAACCGTTCAAACAACCGCTGCTGATTCTCGCCACCTGCGACGAAGAAAGCTCAATGTCCGGCGCCCGCGCGCTGGCCGAGGCCGGGCAACCGCTGGGCCGCGCGGCGGTGATCGGCGAGCCGACCGGGCTCAAGCCGATCCGCATGCACAAAGGCATCATGATGGAGCGCATCGACATCCTCGGGCAGAGCGGTCACTCCTCGGATCCGCGCCTGGGCCACAGTGCCCTTGAAGCGATGCACGATGCCATCGGCGAACTGCGCGGCCTGCGCCTGTTGTGGCAGCGCGAATTCAGCAATCCACAATTCAGCGTGCCGCAACCGACGATGAACTTCGGCTGCATTCATGGCGGCGACAACCCCAATCGCATCTGCGGCCAGTGTTCGCTGGAATTCGACCTGCGGCCGCTGCCGGGCATGGACCCGAACGTGCTGCGCGCGGAAATCCTGCGCAAGCTCAACCCGGTGGCCGAGCGGCACAAGGTGAAAATCGATTACAAACCGCTGTTCCCGGAAGTGCCGCCGTTCGAGCAGACCGAGGATGCCGAACTGGTGCGCATCGCCGAAAAGCTCACCGGTCATCGTGCCGAAGCAGTAGCGTTCGGCACCGAAGCGCCTTATCTTCAGCGCCTCGGCTGCGAAACCATTGTGCTTGGCCCCGGCGACATCGCCTGCGCGCATCAACCGGGCGAGTACCTTGAAATGTCACGTTTGCAGCCTACCGTGCATCTGATTCGGCAGTTGATTGAACATTACTGCCTGAGCCCGGACAAACTTGTGTGAGTGAATGCTGTACCTGTAGGAGTGAGCCTGCTCGCGATAGCGGTGAGTCAGTCACCGAAGATATTG
>NZ_QETJ01000289.1:0-2804 GCF_003105095.1 Pseudomonas sp. NDM
AACATGCATTCCAATGTAGGAGCTGCCGAAGGCTGCGATCTTTTGCTTTTAGCGGTTAAACCGCTCCACCAACGAATATTGTGTATTCGCCGTCTTGGTCAGCTCTTCACTCAGCAACGCCGAGTTATGCGCCTGTTCCGACGTCTGATCCGCCAGTTCCGAGATATTGCTGATGTTGCGGCTGATCTCTTCAGCCACCGCACTTTGCTCTTCGGTCGCGGCAGCAATCTGTGTGGTCATGTCGGTGATGTTGGCCACCGCTTCACTGATCCCGACCAGGGCCTGATCCGCCTCCAGTACCCGCGCCACGCCTTCTTCGGCCTGACGATGTCCGGCTTCCATGGTTTGCACAGCGCTGGACGCGGTCTGTTGCAACTTGGCGATCAGCGCGTGAATCTGCCCGGTGGATTCGCTGGTACGTTGCGCCAGTTGACGAACTTCGTCTGCCACCACGGCGAAACCTCGGCCCATTTCGCCGGCACGTGCAGCCTCGATGGCGGCGTTAAGGGCAAGCAGGTTGGTCTGGTCGGCGATGCCTTTGATCACGTCGACCACGCCGCCGATTTCGTCGCTGTCCTTGGCCAGTTGCGTCACGGTCAGGCCGGTTTCCCCAACAACCACGGACAAACGCTGAATGGCTTCGCGGGTTTCCCCGGCGATGTCACGGCCGCGACCGGTGAGGCGGTTGGCTTCCTGGGTGGCGTCAGCGGTGCGTTGTACGTGGCTGGCGACTTCCTGGGTAGTGGCGGCCATCTGGTTGACGGCGGTGGCGACCTGTTCGGTTTCCACGCGCTGGCGTTCCAGGCCGGTCGAGCTGTTGTGCGCCAGGACGTCGGACTGCTTGGCCTGATCGGTCAGGTGTTCGGCGGTGTCCTGCAGACGGGTCAGGCAGGTTTTCAGGCGCGCTTCCTGGCTGAGGATCGACATCTCCAGACGCGCCTGAGCGCCACGGCTGTCGGTGTACATCTGCGCGATCAGCGGGTCGGAGGTGGTCTGCTCGGCGAGGCGCAGCAGGCGCTTGAGCCCGCGTTGCTGCCATTGCAGGCCCATCAGGCCCAGCGGCACCGACAGACCGGCGGCAAGGGCGAAGCCCCACTGCGAGTTCAGCGTCGCGCCGATCATGAAGCTCAACTGGCTGACCAGAATGAACGGCAACCAGTCCTGCAGGATCGGCAGCCATTTGTCCGTCGAAGGAATCGCCGACTTGCCCTGGTTGATGCGTTGATAGAGCGCTTCGGCGCGGCGGATCTGTTCGGCGGTGGGTTTGACGCGCACCGACTCGTAACCGATTACCTGGCTGCCATCAAACACCGGCGTGACGTAGGCGTTAACCCAATAGTGGTCACCGGATTTGCAGCGATTCTTGACAATGCCCATCCATGGCAAGCCTTGTTTCAATGTGCCCCACATGTGCGAGAACACCGCCGACGGCACGTCAGGGTGACGGACCAGATTGTGCGGCGCCCGGATCAGTTCCTCCCGCGAAAACCCGCTGATTTCAACGAACGCGTCGTTGCAGTAGGTGATCACGCCCTTGGCATCGGTGGTGGAAATCAACCGTTGCTGAGCTGGAAAGGTCCGCTCGCGTTGTGTAATGGGCTGGTTGTTACGCATGGTTTTTCAATCCGCAAGGCTTTGAAAGGTTGTCGGCGCTGACAGGTTTTTATTGAAGTTTTTTTTCAGAATTACGTACGGCGTCGCAAAACGGCGCTTGCGTCAACTGGCCAGCATCGGATAGGTGAACAGGCCGAAGTGCAACAGGTTCAGGCCGAAATGCGTGGCGATCGCCGCGCCCAGTCCGCCGAAACGGTAGGCCAGACCATAGCCGACCCCGGCCAGTCCCGCCAGCAACACCCAGGTCCAGCCGGCGCCGGCATGCACCAGACCGAAGAGCAGCGAGGCCGACAGCAGCGCGAGGTTGTCGCCATACGGCAAGTGCTTGAGACGACGGCTGAGTCCGCCCTGTATATAGCCGCGAAACAGCGCTTCCTCGACCAGCGTCACCAGCAGCAGATTGTTCAGCACCCAGAGCCAGGCCTGATCCGGCCACTTTGGCGCCCAGGCAATCACGCCGAGCAGCAGCGCACCGCCGAGGGCGAGAATCGCGCACAGCGTCAGGGCGAGGGCGGTGGCGTAGACCGTCAGTCGCAACGACCGCCGCGCAACGATCCACGGGCACACCAGCAGCAGCCAGAAACCCACCAGCGGTTTGTCGAGATTGAGGTACATCGCGAACGGCACGGCGTTTTCAGTGAAACGTTGTGGATTGATCGCGCGGCCGTTGGCGAAACCCGGCAGCCAGTGCAGCGCCAATGCCAGGGCCAGGACGACAAACAGGCCGTGGCCGAGCCAGCGCGCGACCGGCACCTGTTGCTGGCGCACGGCGAACGCGGCGAACAGCAAAAGCCCCACGGAGATCAATGCCAGCCAACCGAGTTGGCCGTAGCTCAGGGCCAGTCCGTAACCGAGGCCGAGCAGCGCAAGATAGAGCCAGGGCAGCGCCTTCATCGAAAGTCCTTGTGCGAAATTCTGGAAGGGGCTTTCTACACGGGCGAGGGGGTGGGGACAAGTGAAGGGCAGCGAGAAAACCGCCGCTGATAATTTCACACCGACCTGTAGGAGCTGCCGAAGGCTGCGATCTTGAGGCTGTGGGACGCGGAGCGTCCCCGGCTGCATTCCCACGCAGAGCATGGGAACGATCAGACATCACGGCAAACCCCGGATCCCCTGTAGGAGTGAGCCTGCTCGCGATAGCGGTGTGTCATTCCGCGCAGATGTTGGCTGATCGACCGCTATCGCGAGCA
>NZ_QETJ01000290.1:0-2754 GCF_003105095.1 Pseudomonas sp. NDM
TAGCGGTGTGTCAGGCCCAAAGTTGCTGTCTGACACACCGCTATCGCGAGCAGGCTCACTCCTACAGGTTTTGTGAATCGCTTTAAGATTTCATGCACAAAAAAGGCGATGTCCCTCACGGAACATCGCCTTTTCTTTACCTGTCGCTAACGCTTATTCAGACAGTTTGTACGCAATCACATAGTCACCCTGCTTGGTGCCCAGCGAGCCGTGACCGCCGGCGACGACGAGCACGTATTGCTTGCCGTCCTTGCCGGTGTACGTCATCGGTGTGGTTTGCGCGCCGGCTGGCAGGCGGCCTTCCCACAGTTGCTTGCCGTTTTTCACGTCGTAGGCGCGCAGGTACTGGTCGAGGGTGCCGCTCAGGAAGGCCACGCCACCTGCGGTGGTGAAGGTGCCGCCCAGGCTCGGTACGCCCATGCTCAGCGGGATCGGAACCGGCGAGCTGTCGCGCACGGTGCCGTTTTTGTGCATCCAGATGGTTTTGCTGGTGGTCAGGTCGACCGCTGCCACATAACCCCACGCTGGCGCCTGGCATGGCAGGCCCATTGGCGACAGCAGCGCTTCGAGGATCACGCCGTATGGCGCGCCCTTGTTAGGCTGCACGCCTTCGGTTTCGCTCTTGCGACCCGGGCCGCCGGCAACTTCTGCTGCTGGAACCAGCTTCGAACGGAACGCCATGTAGCTCGGGTTGACGAAGGCGATCTGGCGCACCGGATCGACCGAAATGCCGCCCCAGTCGAACACGCCGAAGTTGCCTGGATACACGATCGAACCTTGCAGCGACGGCGGGGTGAACGGGCCGTCATAACGCAGGGATTTGAAGTCGATCCGGCAGAGCATCTGGTCGAATGGCGTCACGCCCCACATGTCGCGCTCTTTGAGTGGTGGCGGCATGAAGTTGAGGTCGGACTTCGGTTGGGTCGGCGAAGTGTGGTCGCCTTCCACCGCGCCTTGCGGCACCGGGATTTCGTTGATCGGCACGATGGCTTTGCCGGTGCTGCGATCCAGCACGTAGATGCTGCCCTGCTTGGTCGACGCCAGTACCGCTGGCTTGACGCCGTCAGCAGTTTTGATGTCCATCACGGTCGGTTGACCGCCGACGTCCATATCCCACAGGTCATGGTGGGTGAACTGGAAGTTCCAGCGCACCTTGCCGGTGGCGATATCCAGCGCAGTCAGGCCCGCGGCGTGCAGTTCCGATTCAGGTGTACGCATGCCACCGAACTGGTCCGGGGTCTGGTTGCCCATCGGCAGGTAGAGCATGCCGAGTTTTTCATCGACAGCAAACATCGACCACATGTTCGGCGAGTTGCGCGTGTAGGTCTTGCCTTCGGCAATCGGCGCGGTGTCGTCCGGGTTGCCGCTGTCCCAGTTCCACACCAGCTTGCCGGTGTGCACGTCGAACGCGCGGATCACGCCGCTAGGCTCGTCGGTGGAAACGTTGTCGGTGACGTGACCGCCAATCACCACCAGGTCCTTGGTGACCGCAGGTGGCGAAGTGGAGTAGTAACCGCCGGCGTTGAAGCCGCCGATGTTGGCAGACAGGTCGATCTGACCCTTGTCACCGAAGTCTTCGCACATTTTGCCGGTGTCGGCATTCAGGGCGATCAGACGGGTGTCAGCGGTTGGCAGGAAGATGCGGCGCGGGCAGGCGCTGGCCGGGGCCGGGCTGGCCGAACCGGTCGGGCTCTGCTCGGAAGCATAGACCGCGTCGTCGTGATAGCTCACGCCACGGCAGGTCATGTGCGCCCAGCCTTTGAAGTTGGCCGCGTTCTGCGTGCTCAGCTTCGGATCGAAACGCCAGATTTCCTTGCCGCTGTCCGGATCCAGCGCAATCACCTGGCTGTGCGGCGTGCACACGTAGAGCATGCCGTTGACTTTCAGCGGGGTATTTTCAGCGGTGGTTTCGCCCGGATCGTTCGGCCCCGGGATGTCGCCGGTGCGGTAGGTCCAGGCCGGCACCAGTTTGCTCACGTTGGCCGGGGTGATCTGCGCCAGTGGCGAGTAACGATCACCGTGGGCGCTGCGGCCGTAGGAGTTCCAGTCACCGTCGGGCATGGCCGGCGCGGTGTTGGTCATACCGTCGACGCTGTCGCGATCCAGCTGGCCTTTGATTTCCCCAGGGTTGGTGAACTGACTGGCTACAGCGGTCAGGCCGGCCAGCACCACGGCTACGGTCAGCGCGCCGGTGCCCATCGGGGCAGGGCCGTTGAGCAGCAGCGGGCGACGGAACCACGGCAGCAACATCACCAGGCCGAGGGCGAACAGCATTGCCAGGCGCGGCACCAGTTGCCACCAGTCCAGGCCAACTTCCCACAGCGCCCACACGGTGCTGGCGAACAGCACGATGGCGTACAGGCCCAGCGCCGCACGACGACGCATCAGCAGCAGGATGCCGGTCAATGCGATGCCGATACCGGCCAGCAGATAGTAAAGCGAGCCGCCGAGCATGCTCAGCTTGACTCCCCCGGCCAGCATGGCCAGGCCCATCAGTAGAAGCAGAATGCCGAGCAGGCCCGGTAGCAGACGGCCCCGACTCGAAGCACTTTCGGTGCTCATAGTGTGATTCTCCGTGACGTTTATGTAGTCCCGCGCTGTAGTCACTTTAGATGACGATTTGGCGCAGGCATGGTTCAGATAAAAACTTGTTCGGCTAACGAATTGCTTCTGTAGGAGTGAGCCTGCTCGCGATAGCGGTGTCACAGGCGACATCTCCAGTGGCTGAAACAGCGCTATCGCGAGCAGGCTCAC
>NZ_QETJ01000291.1:0-2724 GCF_003105095.1 Pseudomonas sp. NDM
GGTTTCGACTTCCGTCACAGACGTTGCCGACACTACAAATCTGTCGCTGAGCGCGACCGGTTCTGTGGCTGAGGGCGGTCAGATTACGTACACCGCGACCTTGACCAACGCCGCAGGCTCGCCTGTGACCGTGACCTTGTCGAACGGCGCTGTCATCACCATCAAAGCAGGCGAAACCAGCGGCACTGCGACCGTTCCGGCACCGTCCGATGACGTCTACAAAGACGCCGGCTCCGTGCAGGCAACGATCACCAGCGCCACCGGTGGCAACTTCGAGAACCTTGTTCCGAGCACTACGCCAGCGATCACTCAAGTCACCGACACCATCGACACCTCGACCGTCAAACTGACGGCTGATACTTCGGTGGCCGAAGGCGGCACTGTGACTTACACCGCAACAGTTGGCGCTCCAGTTACTGGCTCGCCTGTGGTCGTGACCCTAGCGAATGGTCAGAACATCACCATCGCTGTAGGCCAGACTTCCGGCATTGCGACCTTTACCGCACCGAACGATGCGCTGACCGGCAACGCTCCGCTGACCAACTCGATCACTGGCGTAAGCGGCGGTAATTTCGAAAATCTGGTGGCGGACAAAACCCCGGTTTCGACCTCCGTCACAGACGTTGCCGACACTACCAATCTGTCGCTGAGCGCGACCGGTTCTGTGGTTGAGGGCGGTCAGATTACGTACACCGCGACACTGACCAACGCTGCAGGCTCGCCTGTTACCGTGACCCTGTCGAACGGTGCCGTGATCACCATCAAGGCTGGCGAAACCACCGGCACTGCGACCGTTCCGGCACCGTCCGATGACGTCTACAAAGACGCCGGTTCTGTGCAGGCAACGATCACCAGCGCCACTGGTGGCAACTTCGAAAGCCTGGTTCCAAGCACCACGCCAGCCGTCACTCAAGTCACCGACACCATCGACACTTCGACGGTCAAATTGACCGCTGACACTTCTGTAGCAGAAGGCGGCACCGTGACTTACACCGCCACAGTCGGTGCGCCAGTTACCGGTGCGCCTGTCGTCGTGACTCTGGCCAACGGTCAGACCATCACCATCGGCGTCGGTCAGACTACTGGCACTGCAACCGCTGTTGCTTCGAACGATGCGCTGACCGGCCACGCGCCGATCACTAATGCGATCACCAACGTCAGCGGCGGCAACTTCGAAAATCTGGTGGCCGACAAGACTCCGGTCAGCACCACCGTGACGGACACCGTCGACACCACCAACCTGTCGCTGTCGGCGACTGGCTCGGTAGCAGAAGGTGGTCAGATCACTTACACCGCGACACTGACCAACGCCGCAGGCTCGCCTGTGACCGTGACCTTGTCGAACGGCGCAGTAATCACCATCAAAGCTGGTGAAACCAGCGGCAATGTGACCGTTCCGGCACCGTCCGATGACGTCTACAAAGACGCCGGCTCCGTCCAGGCAACGATCACCAGCGCCACCGGTGGCAACTTCGAGAACCTGGTTCCAAGCACCACGCCAGCCGTCACTCAAGTCACCGACACCATCGATACTTCGACGGTCAAATTGACCGCCGATACCTCGGTTGCTGAAGGCGGCACCGTGACTTACACCGCCACGGTCGGTGCGCCAGTAACCGGTTCGCCTGTGGTCGTGACCCTTGCCAATGGTCAGACCATCACCATCGGCGTCGGTCAAACTACCGGCACTGCAACCGCTGTTGCTTCGAACGATGCGCTGACCGGCCACGCGCCGATCACTAATGCGATCACCAACGTCAGCGGCGGCAACTTCGAAAATCTGGTGGCCGACAAGACTCCGGTCAGCACCACCGTGACCGACACCGTCGACACCACCAACCTGTCGCTGTCGGCGACTGGCTCGGTAGCAGAAGGTGGCCAGATCACTTACACCGCCACGCTCACCAACCCGGCGGGCTCGCCGGTCACCGTGACCCTGAGCAACGGCGCGGTCATCACCATCAAAGCAGGCGAAACCACCGGCAATGTGACCGTCCCAGCTCCGTCCGACGACGTCTACAAAGACGCCGGCTCGGTGCAGGCCACGATCAAAACCGCCACCGGTGGCAGCTTCGAAAACCTGGTACCGAGCAGCACGCCAGCAGTGACCAGCGTCACTGACACGATCGACACCACCACCGTAAAACTGAGCGCAACCGCTGCAACGGCCGAAGGCGGCAACGTCGTCTACACCGCAACCGTCGGCGCACCTGTCACCGGTTCGCCTGTCGTCGTGACGTTGGCCAACGGTCAGAGCATCACCATCGCGGTCGGCCAGACCACCGGCACCGTGACCGCTGTGGCTCCAAACGATGCGCTGACCGGTCAAGCTCCGCTGACCAACTCGATTACCGGCGTGACCGGCGGCAACTTCGAAAACCTCGTTGCCGATAAAACCCCGGTCAGCACCACCGTGACCGACACCGTCGACACCACCAACCTGTCGCTGTCGGCGACTGGCTCGGTAGCAGAAGGTGGCCAGATCACTTACACCGCCACGCTCACCAACCCGGCGGGCTCGCCGGTCACCGTGACCCTGAGCAACGGCGCGGTCATCACCATCAAAGCAGGCGAAACCACCGGCAATGTGACCGTCCCAGCTCCGTCCGACGACGTCTACAAAGACGCCGGCTCGGTGCAGGCCACGATCAAAACCGCCACCGGTGGCAGCTTCGAAAACCTGGTACCGAGCAGCACGCCAGCAGTGACCAGCGTCACTGACAC
>NZ_QETJ01000292.1:0-2666 GCF_003105095.1 Pseudomonas sp. NDM
ACAGGCGACATCTCCAGTGGCTGAAACAGCGCTATCGCGAGCAGGCTCACTCCTACATTGGATGTGTGCAGATCTTTAGAACGACGACTGGATCTTGATCCCGCCGATCAGGGCGTCGTCGACGTCGTTCACGCCACCGGGGTGGCGGATGTATTGCAGGTTCGGGCGCACGGTCAGCCAGTTGGTAACGTGCACGCCGTAATACAACTCGGCGCTGTACTCGGTGTCCTGCGGTGGCAGAAAACCTGGGTTGTCGTAGTCGTAGATGGCGTTGGCGCGGTTAGTCATTTCGGCGTTCTTGCGATAGGCCGGGTTGACGTGGACGCGGGCCAGGGCGAAACCGATGTCGTCTTTGGCGCGGGCGTCGAATGGACCCTTGTAGGTCAGGCCGGCCTGCACGTAGTTGTCGATGGCATTGGTTTTCTTGTCGTGCATCGTCGCGTTGGCGAACAGGCTCAAACCACGGCTGTTGTCGCTGGCGACACTGGTGACTTGCTGTTGCAGGCCCAGCCACACGCCGTGCTTGCTCGACGCGCTGCGGTAGGCTTCGCCGCTCAGCGCTGCCGGCTGGTCATTGCGATCTTTATAGACATCCGAGGCCTTGGCGTTGCTGTAGTAATAACCGGCGCGATATTCGCCCGGCAGGCCGTTGAGCTTCGGCGTCCACACCAGTTCGACCGGCAGGATCGCGCCCTGAGTGCCGCTGCCGCTGAGTTTGAAGCCGTTGCCGCGATCGAGGTTCGACGGGTTCTGCTCGTAAGCGCCGACCTGCGCGTACAGCTCCGGCGTCAGGTGATATTTGACCCGCAGCGCCCATTGGCTGACCGGCCAGTTGTACCAGATGCCACCGACCCAGTTGCCAACCTGCGAGCCGCAGAAGGCCAGGTTCTGGAAGTCGCAGGGGAAGCTGTTGAAGTCTTCGCCCTCGCCGAAACGGCCAACCTTGATGTCGAGCGTCTGATCGAAGAATTTCTGCTGATACCACATCTGCGTCAGGCGCGTGGTCTGGCCACGGCCCCAGACTTCTTGGGCCGAGGTGAAGCCGCCGACACGCGGATCGTTGATGCGGTCATTGCTGATGTTGTTGCCGCTGCGCTTGGTGATGGTCAACTGAAATTCGGCATCGTCCCAGCCGAGGATCTTCTGCAGATCCAGATGGGTGCCGAGGCCGAACTGATCGCTGTAGCGCGCGGTGCGATCGTGGTCGTAGCCACCGTGCAGGTTGCTGCCCATCTCGCCGGTGTAATCGAGTTTGAACGCGTAGCCTTTTTCCGCGAGTGCTGTGCGTGTGCCGTTCCAGTCACCGAGCATGTACGGTGATTCACTGTCGAAGGCCGGGTTTGCCAAGGTGCAGGTGGCAAAACCAAGAGCGGTGCAGCCGCCAAGGGTGCGCAGAATGGAGATAGCGCTATCTCGGGAAAAGGAAAAATCAGCCATGAATAAGTCTTTTTTTGATGTTTTTCGGGTGCAGGCCGAACGCTTCAGATTGTCGCAGGCAGTGAAGCGTTTCAGCGGAAGGGCGGCAGGATAATGATCTGTAACAAATTGAGAAAGGGCTTTTGCAGACATGCAGCGTTTCGGATTCGGTAACAGTGCGGCAAACGGGCGCATTGTGAGTCGGGTCACAGCCTGCGATCTTTCCGGGTTGGCCTACATTTGCAGGAAGGCCTTCCACCCGCCCAGCCCCTCGGCTAAGGTGCGCGGCTTTACGCATTCCACTTTGCCCAAAGGCCCGGCATGAACGAACAGACTCCCGATCCGCTGCATGGCGTGACCCTCGAACAGATCCTCAATGCACTGGTCGCTCACTACGAGTGGTCGGGGCTGGCGGAGCGGATCGACATCCGTTGCTTCAAGAGCGACCCGAGCATCAAGTCGAGCCTGACCTTCCTGCGTAAAACCCCTTGGGCGCGGGAGAAGGTCGAGCGCCTGTACGTGAAACTCATGCGCACCAAGCGACCGCTTTGAGATGGACAGCGCGAGGCGGCGACGCCTGATCACCTGCCTGGCCGCACTGGGCTGGGCTGGATTGACGATTCAGCTGTACCTGATCTTCTTCGCAAGATTGAGCATCGGCGCCAGCCTGCTGGGCGGGCTGGTGAGTTTCTTCAGCTACTTCACCATATTGACCAACACCCTGGTGGCGACGGTGCTGACCTGCGCCGTGAGCGAGCGTGAATCCGCGACGCGGCGCTGGTTTCTGCAACCGTGGGTCAGCAGTGGCATCGCGGTAAGTATCGCCGTGGTTGGTCTGGCCTACAGCATTCTGTTGCGGCATTTGTGGCACCCCGAGGGCTGGCAGTTCATCGCTGATGAATTGCTCCATGACGTCATGCCGCTGCTGTTTCTCGGCTATTGGTGGCGCTGCGTACCCAAAGGGACGTTGCGCCTGTGGCACTTGCCGCTATGGCTGATCTATCCGCTGGTGTATTTCATCTACGCCTTGCTGCGCGGGCACCTGCTCGGCGCCTATGCGTATCCGTTCATTGATGTGGCGGTGCTGGGTTATCCACAGGTGCTGGCGAATGCCGGGGGGATACTGGTGGGGTTTGTGCTGGTGGGGTTGCTAGTGATTGGTCTGGATCGCCGCCGTTCAATGTAGGAGTGAGCCTGCTCGCGATCGCGGTGTGTCAGTCACCTGAGATATCGACTGTCAGACCGCTATC
>NZ_QETJ01000293.1:0-2427 GCF_003105095.1 Pseudomonas sp. NDM
GCTATCGCGAGCAGGCTCACTCCTACAGGGGTTTTATGTCAGGCTTTGACACCCTGCAACGGCGGCAGCTTCGCCAGCTTCAGTGCCACCAGCAGCGCGATCAGCAACAACGCACCGATAAACAAGCCGATCCCGTTCCACCCGCCCAGATGCCAGAACACCCCGCCCGCCGTCCCGGCAATACTCGAACCGGCGTAATAACTGAACAGATACAGCGACGAGGCCTGTCCCTTGGCCGTCAATGCGCGCCGGCCGATCCAGCTGCTCGCCACCGAGTGCGCGGCGAAGAAGCCGAAGGTGAACACCAACATGCCGATGATCACCAGCAACAGAGGCGTGAACATCGTCAGCACCAGCCCTGCAAACATCAGCGCAATGGTCGCCCACAACACTTTGCGCCGTCCCAGCTTGTCCGCGAGCGAACCGATCTTCGCTGAGCTGTAGATCCCAGACAGATAGACCACCGAGAGCAAACCGACAAATACCTGATCCAGGTTGTACGGCGCGGCCAGCAAGCGATAGCCGATATAGTTGAACAATGTGACGAACGCGCCCATCAGCACAAACGCCTCAAGAAACAGCAGCGGCAGCCCGGCGTCGCGAAAGTGCATGGTGAAGCCATCGAGCAGGCTGCGCGGGTGCAACGAGCGGGCGCGGAAGTTGCGCGACTCCGGGAGGATCTTCCAGAACACCGCCGCCGCGATCAGCGCCAGGCCGCCTATCACCAGCATCGCTGTGTGCCAACTGACGAAGTCGATGAGAACTCCAGTGATCAAGCGCCCGCTCATCCCGCCGATCGCGTTGCCGCCGATGTACAAACCCATCGCCAGGCCGATGTGCTGTGGATGAATTTCCTCGCTCAGATAAGTCATCGCCACTGCGGCGAGACCGCTCAACGACAGACCGATCAACGCGCGCATGATCAGCACGCCGTGCCAGCTCGGCATCATCGAACTGGCGATGGTGCACAACGCGGCAGCGAACAGCGCCGCGACCATCACCGGTTTACGGCCGATGCGGTCGGAAATCGGCCCGGTGATCAGCAAGCCGAAGGCCAGCATGCCGGTTGCCACCGAGAGGATCAGGCTGCTCTGCGCCGCGTTGATTCCGTATTCGTGCGAAAGCAGCGGCATCATCGGTTGCACGCAATAGAGCAGGGCGAACGTCGCAAAGCCGCCACAGAACAGCGCCAGCACCGTGCGCATGAACGCCGGCGTGCCTTTTTTGATGTAGATCTCCTGCAGCTCGGCGAGGGTATCGTCGCCGGCAGAGGGCGGGACTTCGTGGGCAAGGGGCGCGACAGCAGTTTTCACTTCAGACCTCGGAAAGCATAGCCGGGCAGGCAATGAAAAAATCATATAGCTGGCTAATGTTTCTATCCAATATATTGTTCGACCTGTTTGATAGCTTTGACGACCTATTGGAGCCCCCATGGAACTGCGTCATCTGCGTTACTTCATTGCCGTCGCCGAAGAGCTGCATTTCGGCCGCGCCGCGCAGGTGCTGGGCATTTCCCAGCCACCGCTGAGCCAGCAGATTCAGGCGCTGGAGCAACAGCTCGGCGCGCGATTGTTCGAGCGCACCAATCGTCGGGTCGAGTTGAGCGAGGCGGGCAGGTTGTTTCTGCAAGAGGCGCGGCTGGTGCTGGCGCAGGTCGACAAGGCGGCGGACGTCGCCCGCCGCGCGCAGCTTGGCGAACTTGGCGAGCTGAAGATTGGCTTCACCTCTTCGGCGCCGTTCAACTCGACCATTCCGCAGGCGATCTTTTCCTTCCGTCAGCGCTTTCCGGCGGTGCATCTGAACCTGCGCGAGATGAGCAGCACCATGGTCGCCGATGCATTGGTCGATCAATCGATCGAGGTGGGCATCATGCGTCCGCTGGGCTTGCCGGATTCATTGAGTGTGGTTGAGTTGATGCGTGAGCCGTTGGTAGCGGTGCTCAGTTCCAAGCATCCACTGGCCCAAGGCAGCGACGAAGGCCTGTTTCTCTCGGCGCTGGCGCTGGAGCCCTTCGTGTTCTTTCCGCGCAGCTATGGCAGCGGGCTCTATGCACAACTGCTCAGTCTGGCCCGCGATGCCGGCTTCAGTCCGCATTTTGCACAGGAGGCGGGGGAGGCGATGACCATCATCGGTCTGGTTGCGGCGGGGCTCGGAGTTTCGGTGTTGCCGGCGTCCTATCAGCGGATGCGCATCGACGGCGTGGTCTACCGCCCGCTGCTCGATCCCGAGGCAATTTCAGCGGTATGGCTGGTGCAGCGCAAGGACCAGAAATCGCCGATGGCCAAGGCGTTTGTCGAACTGCTTACGTACAAGGTTGAGCCACTGACGGTGTGAAGGCGGCTGGCGCTTTCGCGAGCAGGCTCGCTCCCACAGTTGATCTCGGGTCAAAACCGAAGTTGCGTATGACGCCCTATTCCCTGTGGGAGC
>NZ_QETJ01000294.1:0-2413 GCF_003105095.1 Pseudomonas sp. NDM
GGCTGATGCTGTAGCGGGTCAGGGTCTTGCCGGAGTCGCCCTGCTCGATGCGATAGACCTGGCCGTGAATCTTGCCTTCGCCGGTGGCGCCGAACGTCATGAAGGCTGCGATCTTTTGATCTTCAATCTACCGAGCGCGGCAACTGCAACGTCACCCGCAACCCACCCTCACGCAGGTTCTGCAGCGTCACCTCACCGCCATGGCTATGGGCAATGTTGCGCGCAATACCCAGACCGAGTCCGTAGCCCTGCTGCTGCCCCGCCAGGCGGAAGTGGGGTTCGAACACCTGCTCCAACCGTTGCTGCGGCACGCCCGGGCCTTCATCGTCGACGTGCAAAACAAACGCGCTGTCATCGTCATCAATGTGCAGGTGCGCGTTCTGTCCGTATTTCAAGGCGTTGTCGATCAGATTGCCGATGCAGCGCTTGAGCGCCAGCGGCTTGCCCGGATACGCCGACAGCGCGCGACCATGCTGGGTTACGCGACCGTTGCCATTCGGCGCCAGGTACGGCTCGACCAGACAATCGAGGACATGGTTGAGATCCACCGGCTCGATGTTCTCGTGGATGTCGGTGTCTTTCACGCATTGCAACGCGCCTTTGACCAGCAGCTCCAGCTCATCCAGATCGCGGCCGAACTTGGCTTGCAGCTGTTCGTCCTCGAGCAGCTCGACGCGCAAACGCAAGCGGGTGATCGGCGTGCGCAAGTCGTGGGAAATCGCGCTGAACAACTGGCTGCGCTCGGTCAGGTAGCGGCTGATGCGTTCGCGCATGGTGTTGAACGCGCGCCCGACCTCCACCACTTCACTGCCGCCGCCCTCCGCCACTGGCTCGACGTCGGCGCCCAGCGACAGATCCCGCGCTGCCCGCGCCAGACGCTTGAGCGGCCGGCTCTGCCAGTGCACCAGCAGGCCGATGAACAACAACAGAAAGCCGCTGGTCAGGACGATGAACCACACCTGCTGCGCCGGCAGGCCTTGCTCTTCGAGACTGGTGTAGGGCTCGGGCAGCAACGAGGCGATGTACAACCACTCGCCCGGGGCCATCTGAATTTGAGTGACCAGCACCGGCGGATTCACCGGTTCAAGCGTCAACGCGTAGTGCGCCCAGGAGCGCGGCAATTCATCGAGTTTCAGTCCGGCGTTGAAAATGCGCAGGTCTTCGGGACTGACGAAGGTCACCGAAATATCCGTGTCATGGCCCAGCGACTGGCGCAGCACTTCATCCACCGCTTGCATCACCGCGGCCTTGCGCGGCGTCACTGGCAGCACGTCCATGCCCAAGGGCTTGTCGTTGAGGGTCACGACAAACCGGGTGCCGCCCATGCTGCGCAATTGATCGAGCACCAGCGGTCGATAGGCCACCGGCAAGGAACGGAAATAACTGACGCTGGCGGTCATCGAATGGGCCAGGCTGCGGGCGCTGGTGACCAGGCCTTCGAGCTGGGTGGCGCGCAACTGCGAAACCCAGATCACACTCGACAGCGTCTGTGCGAACAGCACCGCCAGCAGGGTCAGCAGCAACATCCGCCCGAGCAGCGAACGCGGCACCGGAATGCGGTTGGCGAACTTGCGCAGTGACTCAGTGAGCATTGCCGGCAACCACATTGGCTGCCAACTGGTAACCGCTGCCACGCACGGTGCGGATCAGCCGTGGCGGTTTTTCGGTGTCGCGCAGGCGTTGGCGCAAACGGCTGACGGCCATGTCGACGATGCGATCGAGCGGCATCAGATCGCGGCCACGGGTGGCGTTGCCGATGGTGTCGCGGTCGAGGATTTGCTGCGGGTGGTCGAGGAACAGTTTCAGCAGGGCGAAATCGGCGCCGGAGAGAATCACCTCTTCACCGTCAGTGTGGAACAGCCGATGGCTGACCGTGTCCAGGCGCCAGTCGTCAAAGGCCAGCACTTCGCTGCCGCTGCGTTCGTGGGCGAATTGCGCACGGCGCAGCAAAGCCTTGATTCGCGCTTGCAGTTCGCGCGGGCTGAACGGTTTGCCGAGGTAGTCATCGGCGCCGAGTTCGAGACCGATCACGCGGTCGGCTTCGTCGGAACTGGCGGTCAGCATGATGATCGGCACCTGCGCCTGACGCGGATGCTGACGCACCCAACGGCACAGGCTGAAGCCGTCTTCGTCGGGCAGCATGACATCGAGGATCACCAGATCGCTCGGCGCCTCGTTGAGCGCCTGACGAAAACCGGCGCCATCGGCGGTGGCCCGCACCTGAAACCCGGCGCGGGTCAGGTAGGTTTCCAGCAACTCGCGTATTTCCTGGTCGTCATCGACCAACAATATCGACTTGTTGACTGAGCTCACTTCGAAGGCATCCTTGTTGTTGGAGTTGGGGCGGATTATGCCTTAAGCGCTGATTTTACAAACACCACAAAACCATCGTAGGAGTGAGCCTGCTCGCGAT
>NZ_QETJ01000295.1:0-2381 GCF_003105095.1 Pseudomonas sp. NDM
GCGTCGTATCAGTAATATTTCTTTATCTGACACACCGCTTTCGCGAGCAGGCTCGCTCCCACAGGATTAGTGCTCACGGGCTCTATTCACTCGGGCGAGGGGGTGACCCGGCAACTCTTGCGGTTGCGAATCTGCTCGTCGCTGGGTCGTTCGCGGACGAACTCGAACCGCGGTTCGCCTTCGCTGTAATGCACTAGCCAGCCCCATTCCAGTTCGCTTTCGTTCTGCCCGGGTTGTGGTGGCCGGGCCCACCAGGGTTCTTTGCTGAGGATCTTGCGCATGGCAGCCTCCGGTTAATGGCAATCCATGAACTATAGCTTCCTGTCGCGAGTCGTCAGAACAGGCTGTGTAGAATCGGCGCGATCATGACGAACAAGGGGAGAGGGCAATGATTGATGGGGTGCGCAAGGATGAGCCGTCGAAGCGATTGTTTTTTGCCTTGGATTGCCCGCCAGCGCAGCGCAAGGCGATCGCCCAGTGGCGTTCGGAGCTGGGTCTGCGCAACGGCAGGCCGGTGCCGGCGGACAACTTTCATCTGACCTTGCTGTTTCTTGGCGCGGTGCCGCTGGCGCAGATTCATGGCGTCTGCGAAGCCGCGGGCAGTGTGCGCACGCCCGGGGAAGCGTTGCGGATTTCGCTGGATCGCTTGCAGGTCTGGCATCGCGCCGGTGTCCTGTCATTGGCACCGGAGCAGGCGCCGCCGGGATTGTTGCGCCTGGTCTATGCGCTGGAGCAAGCGATGCTGCCGTTCGGTTTTGAAGAACCCACCCATGAGTTCCGTCCGCACCTGACCCTGGCTCGCGAATACCGTGCGCCGGAGCCGGAAGCGGGCACGCCGCCGGAGTTTTTCCTGCGCGCTGAACGCTTCGCCTTGTTCGAATCGCACAAGGACCGCTATCGGGTGGTGCAGCACTGGCCGCTGATCTGAGCGACAAGAAAAGGCGCCCGAAGGCGCCTGCACATTCACCCGAGCCGAGGGAGCCGGGTGAGGCCGTTCAGAGCAGGGGGCGGCGGTGGTGAGGCGCCGCGTGAGCGGGAAACTTGTGATTCTGTCTGGCATAACGCCGAACCACTGTAGGAGTGAGCCTGCTCGCGATGACGTCAGCACATTCACTATCGAAGCTGGCTGAAACACCGCTATCGCGAGCAGGCTCACTCCTACATGTGGATCACTGGTGTGCTTATTTCCCGAGCTTCACCCGCGTCCAGCCGCGCGTCATGATGCGCTGTGTGGCAATCGGCTGATCCGGTACGGCATACAACGTCGCCATCACCGCTTGCGATGGATACGAGCCCGGTTCATTGCGGATCGCTTCGTCCACCAGTGGCGTGGCCGCTGCGTTGGCGTTGCTGTAGCCGATGCTGTTGGTGACTTCGGCGATGATGTCCGGGCGCATCAGGAAGTCCATGAACAGGTAGGCGTTGTCGACGTTCGCAGCGTCGCGCGGGATGGCGACCATGTCGTAGAAACTGCCGGCGCCTTCCTTGGGAATGCTGTAGTCGATCACCACCTTGTTGCCCGATTCCACCGCCCGGGCCTTGGCCTGCAGGACGTCGCCGGAGTAACCGACCGCTACGCAGATGTTGCCGTTGGCCAGATCGGAGATGTACTTTGAGGAATGGAAATACGCCACATACGGGCGGATTTTCATGAACAGCGCTTCCGCCTCGGCGATGTGCGCCTTGTCCTTGTCGTTCACCGGATAGCCCAGGTAGTGCAGGGCGGCCGGGAGCATCTCGGTCGGCGAATCGAGAAAACTGATGCCGCAGGCTTTGAGTTTTTCCGCGTTCTGCGGTTTGAACAGCAAGTCCCAGGAGTTGGTCGGGGCGTTGGCGCCGAGCATTTCCTTGACCTTGGCCGGATTGAAGCCGATACCGATCGAGCCCCACATGTACGGGAACGCGTGCGCGTTGTCCGGATCACTGGCGGAGGCGTTTTTCAGCAGTACCGGGTTGAGATTCTTCCAGTTCGGCAGCTTCGATTTGTCCAGCGGCTGATAGACGCCGGCCTTGATCTGCTTGGCCAGAAAACTGTTCGACGGTACGACGATGTCGTAACCGGATTTGCCCGCCAGCAGGCGCGCTTCGAGGGTTTCGTTGCTGTCGAAGACGTCGTAGGTCACGCGAATACCGGTCTCGTCTTCGAACTTCTTCACGGTGTCCGGCGCGATGTAATCGGACCAGTTGTAAACACGCAGCACCTTGTCGTTGGCCTGGGCGCCCATGACCATCGCGCCCATTAAGGACAGTGTCAGCAGAGTCCTGCCAAACATTTTCATCGGTACAACTCCCTTCTTCTTATTCAAAAACCCAACACAAAACATGATGTACACAGAACCATTGTGGCGAGGGAGCTTGCTCCCGCTGGGCTGCGAAGCGCC
>NZ_QETJ01000296.1:0-2367 GCF_003105095.1 Pseudomonas sp. NDM
CGAAGGCTGCGATCTTTTGATCTTGATTTTTGAAGATCAAGATCAAGATCAAGATCAAGATCAAGATCAAAAGATCGCAGCCTTCGGCAGCTCCTACAGGCACAGGTGATTCCTGTGGGAGCGAGCCTGCTCGCGAAGGATGCGCCGCCGATCTTATTGAACGGCTTCGTCATCCTTGAACTGGTCTTTCACATATTTGATCTCGGTGCGCCCGTGCGGCGCCGGCAGGCCGTCTTCGCCGAGGTTGACGAACACCATCTTCTCGACGGTCAGGATGCTCTTGCGGGTGATCTTGTTGCGCACTTCGCAGGTCAGGGTGATCGAGGTGCGGCCGAACTCGGTGGCGGTGATGCCCAGTTCGATGATGTCGCCCTGGCGCGAGGCGCTGACGAAGTTGATTTCCGAGATGTACTTGGTCACTACACGCTGATTGCCCAATTGCACGATGGCGTAGATCGCCGCTTCTTCATCGATCCAGCGCAGGAGGCTGCCGCCGAACAGGGTGCCGTTGGGGTTGAGGTCTTCGGGTTTAACCCATTTGCGGGTGTGGAAATTCATGTTCACTCCTGAGCGCGTGCCGAAAGATGCGCCCATCTTGGCAGACTGATCGGTCAGGCTCCAGGCAGCTGCGACTATGGTCGCCATTGGCGATCTTCATCTGGCCGACAGAAACCCTTTGGAAGATCAGCCCAGACGGCTATAATCGCCCCCGTTTCAAAAAACGGTAACGTTCACTGACTACCGTTTTCCCGCCACCTGTCCGAGGGGCGCTGCAGCAGGTTCGACCTGTCAGGCTCGGATGGGGCGTTGACCGGCTCTCGCCGGACACTAAACGCACAACGGCGCCCATTCGCATACATTACGAATGGAGGCTCTTCATGAGCGCTGTCAACACGCCTGCCGATTTTACCGATTACAAAGTTGCCGATATGTCCCTGGCTGCCTGGGGCCGTCGCGAAACCATCATCGCCGAATCGGAAATGCCTGCCCTGATGGGTCTGCGCCGCAAGTACGCCTCGGAGCAGCCGCTCAAAGGCGCGAAAATCCTCGGCTGCATCCACATGACCATTCAGACTGCCGTGCTGATCGAAACCCTGGTTGCTCTGGGTGCCGAAGTACGCTGGTCGTCCTGCAACATTTTCTCCACTCAGGATCAGGCCGCTGCCGCTATCGCTGCCGCCGGTATCCCGGTGTTCGCCTGGAAAGGCGAGACTGAAGAAGAGTACGAGTGGTGCCTGGAGCAGACCATCCTGAAGGATGGCCAGCCATGGGACGCCAACATGATCCTCGACGACGGCGGCGACCTGACCGAGCTGCTGCACAAGAAATATCCGCAAGTGCTCGATCGCGTTCACGGCGTGACCGAAGAAACCACCACTGGCGTGCACCGTCTGCTGGACATGCTGGCCAAGGGCGAGCTGAAGATCCCGGCCATCAACGTCAACGACTCGGTGACCAAGTCCAAGAACGACAACAAGTACGGCTGCCGTCACAGCCTGAACGATGCGATCAAGCGCGGCACCGACCACCTGCTGTCCGGCAAGCAAGCGCTGGTCATCGGTTACGGTGACGTGGGCAAGGGCTCGGCTCAATCCCTGCGTCAGGAAGGCATGATCGTCAAGGTGTCGGAAGTCGACCCGATCTGCGCCATGCAAGCCTGCATGGACGGTTTCGAACTGGTGTCGCCGTTCATCGACGGTATCAACGACGGTTCCGAAGCGAGCATCGACAAAGCGCTGCTGGGCAAGATCGACCTGATCGTGACCACCACCGGTAACGTCAATGTCTGCGACGCGAACATGCTCAAAGCCCTGAAAAAGCGCGCCGTGGTCTGCAACATCGGTCACTTCGACAATGAAATCGACACCGCTTTCATGCGCAAGAACTGGGCATGGGAAGAAGTGAAGCCACAGGTGCACAAGGTTCACCGCACCGGTGCCGGCAGCTTCGACCCACAGAACGATGACTACCTGATCCTGCTGGCCGAAGGCCGTCTGGTGAACCTGGGTAACGCCACCGGTCACCCGAGCCGCATCATGGATGGTTCGTTCGCCAACCAGGTACTGGCACAGATCTTCCTGTTCGGCCAGAAATACGCCGACCTGTCGCCAGCGCAGAAAGCCGAGCGTCTGACCGTTGAAGTCCTGCCGAAGAAACTCGACGAAGAAGTGGCCCTGGAAATGGTTCGCGGCTTCGGCGGCGTGGTCACCCAACTGACCAAGCAACAGGCTGACTACATCGGCGTCACCGTCGAAGGCCCGTTCAAGCCGCACGCTTACCGCTACTAAGTAACCGGCTGCTTTATTTGTCGGAATGGCTTGTTGTGGCGAGGGAGCTTGCTCCCGCTGGGCTGCGCAGCGGCCCCAG
>NZ_QETJ01000297.1:0-2224 GCF_003105095.1 Pseudomonas sp. NDM
GATAGCGGTGTGTCAGCCGATGACAATATGTCTGAAAGACCGCTATCGCGAGCAGGCTCACTCCTACAGGGGATCTGCGTCGGATTCGAAACGGGTTCATAACAATAATAAAATCGCTGCACTCAGAGGCTCGCCCCCATGGCCGCACCTGCTTCGCCGCTGTCCCACGACGCGATCGTCCAGACCTCCTGGCAACGTTGCCGCGCGTTCGGCCTCGACCACCAGAGCACCCCGGCCTTCGATCAGTTGCCCGCTGCCGGCATTGCGCGGTTGCTCGACAGTCATCATTCGCTGGTGCAGACCACGCACCAGGAAGTCCTGCCCTACTACGAAAACATCCTCAGCAATTCCAACTGCCTGATCATGCTGGCCGACAACCAGGGCCAGGTGCTGACCTCGTGGGGCACGCAGCGCTTTATCGAACCGACTCTCGCCCGGGGTTTTCAGGCCGGGGCGAGCTGGATGGAGCGCAGCAGCGGCACCAATGCGATCGGCACCGCACTGGCCTGTGAGCAGGCGGTGCACATCGAACACGATGAACATTTTCTCAAGGCCAACCGCTTCATGACCGGCTCCGCTGCGCCGATTTTCGACGCCGAGCGCAAGGTCATCGCGGTGCTCGACGTGTCCAGCGACAGCTACCTGCCGCCCTCGCACACCCTGGGCATGGTCAAGATGATGAGCCAGACGGTGGAGAACCGGCTGATCCTCAACCTGTTCCATGGCCAGCACTTTCAGCTCACCTTCAACACCGGCTTGAACAACCTCGACAGCCAATGGGCCGGGTTGCTGATTTTCGATGAGAGCGGCCAGGTGCTCTCGGCCAATCGCCGCGCCGACAATCTGCTCGGCGTGCGTCTGTCACGGGTCAGCGTCGAGAGCCTGTTCAAGGTGTCGCTGCTGGAGCTGATCAATCAGCCCGAGGGGATGCCGTTTGCTTTGCAGACTTCCGGGCGCAACCGTTTTCAATGTTTGTTGAAACGGCCGAAACAGGCGCCGGTGCAAGCGCGGGTGTTTGTCGCCGAGGACCAGCCTGCGCCAGCCAGTGTAATCAGCCTCAATACTCTGCATTTCGGCGACAGTCGCGTGGAAAAAGCCGTGCGTCAGGCCGAGCGCTTGCTGGAAAAAGACATTCCGTTGTTGATCCACGGTGAAACCGGCGTCGGCAAGGAAGTGTTCGTCAAAGCCCTGCACCAGGCCAGCTCGCGGAGTAGACAGGCGTTCATCGCGGTGAACTGCGCAGCCATCCCCGCCGAACTGGTGGAGTCGGAATTGTTCGGCTACGAGAAAGGCGCTTTCACCGGCGCCAATCAGAAAGGCAGCATCGGCCTGATCCGCAAGGCAGACAAAGGCACGCTGTTTCTCGACGAGATCGGCGATATGCCGCTGCCGACCCAAGCGCGCTTGTTGCGGGTGTTGCAGGAACGTTGCGTGCAACCGGTGGGCAGCAGCGAGTTGTTCGCGGTTGATCTGCGAATTATCTCTGCGACCAACCGATCGTTGCGCGAGCAGGTGCAACTGGGCCGCTTTCGCGAGGATTTGTACTACCGCATCGGTGGTCTGACCCTGGAGCTGCCGCCGTTACGCGAGCGCAGTGACAAGCAGGCGCTGTTTAAACGGCTATGGGAGCAGCATCGCGAGCCGACGCAATGGGCGGGGTTGAGCCCGGAGGTGTTGGAGCTGTTCGAGAAGCATCCGTGGCCGGGGAATCTGCGTCAGGTCAGCAGCGTGATGCAGGTGGCGCTGGCCATGGCCGAGGAACAACCGGTGCGGCCGGAGCATTTGCCGGATGATTTTTTTGTCGATCTGGAGATGGAGCCGGTGGAGACGGCGCCGCCGCTGGGGCTGGATTTGAATGATGTCGAGGCGTTGAATCGCGAGTTGAAAGCGGCCGGGGGGAATATTTCGCACCTGGCGCGGCGGTTGGGGGTGAGTCGGAATACGCTTTACAAGCGGTTGCGGCAGATTGGCAACTGAGTACACCCCTTCCCCTCACCCCAGCCCTCTCCCCGAGGAGAGGGGGCCGATTGGGGGATATTCGAGAGAAACGCCGACCTGATCTGGCTTCACCGAATCCATAATCGACCCGATCGTTCAGGTCGGCGTATAGCAAAAGACACGTCGGTGATCTGGCTTAATGATTCTGGACACCCCTAAAGGGCGGTAATCTACGCCCATAGACGAGGTGTGATTTGACCAGACGATATTTTTCGACAGATTTCAA
>NZ_QETJ01000298.1:0-2158 GCF_003105095.1 Pseudomonas sp. NDM
ATGTTTAAAAGCAAGATCAAAAGATCGCAGCCTTCGGCAGCTCCTACACAAGGGATCTGTGGTGACTGGAGGAATAATGAGTAACGAAAAGTACGAAAAAGGCCTGCAGATCCGCACGCAGGTGCTCGGCGAAGCTTACGTGCAACGTTCGATAGAGAACGCCGACGATTTCACCCGTCCGCTGCAGGAAATGGTCACCGAATACTGCTGGGGCCATGTCTGGGGTCGCGAAGGTCTGTCGCTCAAGGAGCGCAGCATGATCAACCTGGCGATGATCTCGGCGCTCAACCGCCCGCACGAACTCAAGCTGCATGTGCGTGGCGCCTTGCGTAACGGCCTGAGTCGTGAGCAAATACGCGAAATTCTGCTTCAGGTCGGCATTTATTGCGGCGTTCCGGCGGCCGTGGACAGTTTCCGGCTGGCCCGTGAAGCCTTTGCCGAAGCCGACGCCGAGGCCTCCAGTTAACCCTCGGCTGTTTTGATGCCCGTCTGGCATGGACAGCCAAGCTCAAGAGCGGACCCGATGAAACGCCAGCCACTTGACGACAGCTTCAAGGTCAATCGCAACCCCGTTACCCTGCGCGAAATCGTGCTGGACAAACTGCGGGGCGCGATCATGAATTTCCAGCTCATGCCAGGTGATCGCCTGGTCGAACGCGACCTATGCGATCGCCTCGGTGTCAGCCGTACTTCGGTGCGCGAAGCCCTGCGTCACCTTGAATCCGAAGGCCTGGTGGAATTCGCCGACGCCAAAGGCCCGCGTGTGGCGATCATCACCCTCGCCGATGCCGTCGATATCTACGAATTGCGTTGCGTGCTCGAAGGTCTGATCGTGCAGTTGTTCACCCTGCGCGCCAAAGCCAAGGACATCAAGGCCCTGGAAAAGGCCCTCGATGACAACCGCAAGGCGTTGAAGGACGGCGAGTTGCAACAGGTGATCGACTCGGTGCAGGGCTTCTACGACGTGCTGCTGGAAGGCTCGGGCAACCATGTCGCTGCCACCCAGTTGCGCCAGTTGCAGGCGCGCATCAGCTACCTGCGCGCGACCTCGGTGTCCCAGGAAAACCGCCGCGGCGCGAGTAATCACGAGATGGAAAAAATGGTCGAGGCGATCAAGAGCGGTGATCCGCTGGCGGCGCATCAGGCTTGTGTCGATCACGTCCGCGCGGCCGCTGCCGTGGCCCTCGATTACCTCAAGCGCAAGCAGGAAGAAACCGGCGTCGCCGTCAAGGGCACCCCGGCGATCACCCTGCCGATCGCGCTGAAAGAACCGCGCATAGGTCAATGACATGTTCAGCCCGAGCTTTTGCCCGAAATGCGGTGGCCCTGACCTCGGTCAGCAGACGCCGCCGGGCGATACGCACGAGCGCCTGATGTGCCGCGGCTGCGGCTATATCCACTACGTCAATCCGAAGATCATTGCCGGCTGCATCATCGAGCAGGACGGCAAATACCTCTTGTGCCAACGGGCGATCCCTCCGCGCCCGGGCACCTGGACCCTGCCCGCCGGTTTCATGGAAAGCTTTGAGACCACCGAGCAGGCGGCGCTGCGTGAAGTCTGGGAAGAAAGCGGCGTGCGCGCGGAAATCGTCTCGCCGTACTCGATTTTCAGCGTGCCGAAGATCAGCGAGGTGTACATCATCTTCCGCGCCATTGCCCTGGAGATCACCGGGCAGTACGGGCCGGAAACCATGGATTACAAGTTCTTCGCCCCTGAAGACATTCCGTGGGAGCAGATCTACTACCCCGCAATCCGGCAGATTCTCGAGCGCTATATCGAAGAGCGCCAGGCCGGGGTGTACGGGATTTACATGGGCAATGATGACAGCGGCAAGATTCATTTCATGCGCTGACAACGCTTCGCTTTCTGTAGGAGTGAGCCTGCTCGCGATAGCGGTGTATCAGCTAGAGAACTGCTGACTGACACACCGCTCTCGCGAGCAGGCTCACTCCTCCAGCGGTTTGGTGGCGTTGCCTAAACTGTGGCGCCGCCTTCGACGATGATGATCTCCGCCCTCGCCCATTCCTCCCGACACCTTTTCTCTTCCTGATACCCCGCCGAGCCCTATCACGCCACGGCCTGCTCGTAGCTTTCGAACTCGATGATCCCCGTTCGCTGCGGCGTCTGCCGGCCTTCCAGCACTTCCCTCCCCCCGCC
>NZ_QETJ01000299.1:0-2091 GCF_003105095.1 Pseudomonas sp. NDM
GGCAGCTCCTACAGTCTAATGGCGTACACCGTGTAGGAGCTGCCGAAGGCTGCGATCTTTGCTTTTAATCTTCTTTTTTCATCAGGCCAGCAAGGGCCGCAAACGGGTTATGCGTGGCCTTGGCGATTTTCGGTGTGCTCAGCGAGCCGTCGCCGAAATACTGCTGGTCGGTGTAACGCGAATGCTCGTTGTCGTGGCAATACAGGCACAACAGCTCCCAGTTCGAGCCGTCCTGCGGGTTGTTGTCGTGATTGTGGTCGCGGTGGTGCACGGTCAGTTCGCTCAGGCGTTTGCCGGAGAACTCGCGGGCGCAGCGGCCGCAGACGTGCGGGTACATCTTCAGGGCTTTGTCGCGGTAGCCCATTTCCTTGTCGCGCTGGTTGTCGGCGAGGATGCGGTCCAGCTTCGACGTGTTGGTGGGGGTGGACGAACTCATGGGTTCACCTTTGTAAAAGACTGATGACGGTTATGCGCAGAGTTTAGCTCAGCCCTTGAGCTTCTCGGCAATCCAGATCGTGTGGCGGGTGCCCTTGTTGCCGTGGGCGAAGACCTGGACTTCTTCGGCCTTGAAACCGGCCTTCTTCAATTTGTCGGAAAACTGCCGATCAGCGCTGGCCGACCACACCGCCAGCACGCCTTTGGGACGCAGGGCCTTGGCGCAGGCATTCAGACCAGCGGCCGAGTACAACCAACTGTTGGCTTTCTGGGTCAGGCCTTCAGGGCCGTTGTCGACATCGAGCATGATCGCGTCGAACCCGTTCGGCTCGCTTTGCAGCACCTTGGCCACGTCTTCCATGCGGATCACCGTGCGCGGATCGAGCAATGGCCGGCCGGACTTTTCTCCGAGCGGGCCGCGATTCCACTCGACCACGCCGGGCACCAGCTCAGCGACCACCACTTCGGCGGCCTTGCCCAAATGCTTGAGTGCCGAGGCGAGGGTGAAGCCCATGCCCAGGCCACCGATCAGCACGCGCGAATTCGGCCGGCCGGCGACCTTGCGGCAGGGAATCTCGGCCAATGCGTCTTCGGAACCGTGCATGCGCGTGTTCATCAATTGCCCGCCGTCGCCGCCCTGGATCTTGATGACGAAGTCCTCGCCATACTCGAACAGGCACAGGGCACCGCCGTTTTCGGGGATCGGGGTGGTGTCGAGCAGAACGAAACGTTTCATGGAAATCTCTAAAGGGGGGGAAGGCAAGCAGGCGCGTTGGGAGTAGCCTGAGCACAGACTAAAGGCCAAACGGAGCCCTTGATGAAGCGCACCATTCTAACGGTCATTACCCTGGCCGCGCTCGCGATTACTGCTGCGCAGGCCCAGCAGAGCATTCCGGTCAGTCCGACGCCGCAACCCGGCTCGCCCGGCACCGCGACGCCGACGCCGTATCCGCAGATCACCCCGATTACCCTGCCCAAGTCTGGCGCCGGCAGTGGCAGCCCGCCGCTGGTGCCAATCGAAATGCCCAGCCCGCCGAGCAAGGATCAACCGGTGCCGGGTATCGAGCCGAACGGCAACAAGGCGAAATCCCCCGGCGGTTAAACCTGTTGCGCGGCGAGTTGGCCGTCGGCCATGCGCAGGCGTTTGGACAGCGAGACGGCGAGGGCGCGGATGATCTTTGCGGCGATTTTCGGTGCGTCGTTGAGCATTTTTTCCAGCGAGTCCTTGCCCAGGTTCAGCAACTGACAGTTGCTTGCCGCAATGCACGTGGCCGAACGCCGTTCGCCATCGAGCACGGCCATTTCACCGAAGGCACGGCCGCTGCGCAGGGTGGCCATGGTGATGACCTGGCCGTCGACGGCGGTTTTCTGCACGGCGACCTGGCCGGTGTGGATGATGCACATGAAACTGCCGGCATCGCCCTCGCGAAAAATCGCTTCGCCTTCAGCCACGGTGCTGATGCTGAAGTAGCCGGAAGCGGCCGCGAAGTCGGCCAGCTGCAATTGATCGAACAGGCCACAATCCATCAGCCAGTCGCGGATTTCGTTGTTCAGGAAGGTCGGTTCGGACATGTCGATGCGGTCTTTTTGTTTTCACATTTTCCGGGTATCACACGTTCCTTGTGTAGGAGCTGCCGAAGGCTGCGATCTTTTGAT
>NZ_QETJ01000300.1:0-2068 GCF_003105095.1 Pseudomonas sp. NDM
GAGCGCTACGCACTCAAGCGGGAGCAAGCTCCCTCGCCACAGGGTTGTGCGTCAGGCGATCACGATGCCATCGCTGCCGAGGCTGCCCAGCGCCACCCCCACCAACGTCACCGAATCCGCCCCAAACGTCAGCACGGTATCCTGCCCAACTGCCGACGCATGCGCGCGCAAATCATCCCCCGGCAACACACCCTGCACGCCAAGAAACACCAGCTTGTCGTTGGCCGTATAGCCCACCACACGATCCTGGCCGAATGCACCGTGGAACAGAAACGTATCCGCCCCGCCGCCCGATTCCAGCAGATCATTGCCAGCTCCGCCGACAAACACATCGTTGGCCGCGCCGCCGAGCAAATGATCATTGCCCTCAAGCCCGAACAGCCAGTCGCCGCCAGCGTGCGCCTTTAGCGTGTCAGCGCCGGCCGAGCCTTTTACGCTCGATTGATAAGCGGTGAGGTTGCTGCCGACTTTCAACCCCGTGGCGGTGACACTGTGCACCACGTCATCCTTGAAAACGCCCCAGAGAAAGCCCGGCTCTTTGGTCACGATGCTGCCAATGTCGCGGGTGATGCTGATTGCGCCGTTGGCATCGCGGATGTACAGGTTGCCGGCGCCGTCATTGGCGAAATCAAAGTTCTTCACCGTCTGCTGCAAGTCGAGCGTGTTGCTGCCCTGCCCGCCCAGAATGATGTTGTAGCCACCGCTGTCGCGGAAGCTGTCATTGCCGGCGCGCCCTTCAAGGTAGTCATTGCCGCTGCCGCCCTGGATCAGGTCGTTGCCGTCACTGCCGATGATGAAGGTGCTGCCCTTGTGGGTTTCGGCGTTGCGGTTGAGGTCTTGCACCCACGTGTTGGCCCGGGCCGGGTCGGACAGGTTGGCGACGATGATCGTCGAGTCGCGGCTGGTCAGGTCGTAGAACTTCGATTCCAGCACGCGGGTCATGCCGTCGCCATAACCGGTCGGGAGGTGCGAAATCCACGTCGGAATGTTCAGGATCGAATACGGCAGCACGTTCCACGCGCTCGAGGCGTAGTGGTCGTTGAAGCTGGCGATGTTGTCGGTGGTCGATACGTGCGGCGCGTCGTGCACGCCCAGCGAAGCACTGCTGAAGGTCGAACCGTCGAGGGCGCGAAATACCGGGTCGTTTTCGTAGCCGATATTCAGCACCTTGTCGCCGCTGCTCTGGGTCGGCGAGGCGTAGGCGATGTAATTGGAATCGGCGAAGAATCCATCCCACTTGCCGCCACTCAAGTCGGCCATGCTGTTCACTGCCAGGCCGCCAAGGCTATGGCCGCTGACCAGCACATCCTTGCCGCTGAGGCCGTTGGCCCGGGCGAATGCGACGACATCGTTGAGCAGGTTGCCGAAAGCTTCGCCGACGTAGTTTTTCGCGTAATCGGCCGGGCCGAACGCTGCGAGCAGATCGCTGATCACGTCGCCAATCGAATCGCCAATGAGGATCTCCCGCGGGCCGCTGGTGCCACGAAAGGCAATGCCCAGTTCGGTGAGATGCCCCTGGGCGTCGTATTTGCCGAGGATTTCCACCTGCGCGCTGGTATAGCCGGCCTTCTCGCCGAAGAACGTTCCGCGTGCATCGGTCTTGCCGTCGTAGCCCAACTGCGCGGCGCTGATTGGCGTCCAGCCGGCCTTTTGCACGGCCTCGAGGGCGAGTTTTTCCGAGTCCGGATTCCACGGGATACCGGGGATCACCCCTTGCGAGTCGGTGCCGCCAATCAACGCGCTGATTAGCGTCGCCGGCAGGCCGAGGCCGAAGCCGTTGTGCTGGTAGCCGGCGGCGAAACCATTATCGAGGTTGTGATAGGAATACAGCGTGATCGCCATGGCATCGCTGAACAGCGCCTTGGAATCGCCCGTACCGAAGTTCTTGTAGTCGTATACACCCATTGCCATTGCCTCTCTTGTTGTTGGAATTGTCAGAGATAGCTCACAGCCAGAGCGCAGGGCTCCGGAGCATTCATCACATTTCGCACATTTCCCTTTGTAGGAGTGAGCCTGCTCGCGATAGCGGTGTGTCAGTTGAGAAATTTTTATCTGAAACACCGCTATC
>NZ_QETJ01000301.1:0-2048 GCF_003105095.1 Pseudomonas sp. NDM
GACCGCTCGTCGGATATCACCGCACACCTGTCAAGTCTGACAGGTGTGCATTCACGCCAAGTCGCGTTAACTCGTTCCGTCACTTCCCGTCGGAGCCGTCTCCATGTCCAGCCCCCAAAAACCCCTGCTACTCGCAGAACTCGGCATTCCTGGTCGCAGCAAGGACCCGGTGTCGAAGGATCCCGATGTCTGGGGTATCAACATCGCCGCCGCGTTGGACAACTTTCCGTATCACGGCCTGCGGTGCGAGGCGGGGCCGTGGGGAAATATGGCGAGTGGCGACAGGCTGACGATATTTTGGGGCACCGGGCACAATGTGCTGACCCAGACCGTCCTCAAGGACGAGGTCGATACGCAACTGCGCATGTTCGTGCCTTCGCGGCACATGGTCGACGGCGAGTTTGCGGTGTCCTATTCCGTCAAGCCGCTGGGCGGCACAGATCAACCGTCCGAAGTCATGCAGGTGCTGGTCAAGCTGACGCGCCCGGGTGGCCACGATAACAACGGTGACGACGGCCATTCCAGGCTGATCATGATCATTGCGCAGGAGATTCTTGACGGCGGCATCCACGAGGGCAACGTGGCCGCTGGCGTGGACATCAGCATTGGCAAGGCCGACGGCACACCGCCCTATCCCTTCGCCGCGGCCGGCGATATTTGCCGCGTGAGTTGGGGTGGAATCTTCGTGCTCAGTGCTCCACTGACCCAGGACCAGGCCGAAGGCACGGCGCCGATCATCGTGAAAATCAAAGAAGATATCATCCGTGAAGCGGGTGATGCCGGTGGTCCAGGGATCCCCGGAGTGGCCGTGGTGTTCGAGGTGTACGACAAGGTTTTCAACCGTTCCGAGGACTGGAGTCCTGAACAGCGTGTGGTGGTGGCCGTTCATGCGACCCGGCTGGGTGCGCCGTTGCTCAAGGAGGCGCTGAACAACGTGCTGGACGTCGACCAATTGGGCGACGCCGATGGCACCGTGCAAGTGGTCGCCACAGACAATGCCCACTTCAAAATCGGTGACATCCCGTTCATCAAGATCAAGGGCACGCCGGTCGAAGGTCCACCGATTGATCTGGAAATAGAAGGCCTCCCGCTGATCAGCGTGCCGAGCGTTGTTGAAACCAAGGCCCCCAATGCCGTGCTGCGTCAGTTGGCCAAGTCCCAGATCACCGTGTCTTACCGCCTGAAAAAAGCCGATGGCAGCGCCGACCTGATATCCAACGGCCAATTCATCCGCGCCATCGGCGAAGTCCAGCGCCTGGCCGCGCCGATCATGCTGGACGAGAACTCCGGGGCGCTGGATCCCGCACTGCCCCAGGTGCGTCTCGAAATCCCCTTCGACAAATCCTTTGCCGAAGGTCAGGAGCTCAACATATTCATGCTCGGCACCACGTCAGGCCTCAAGCCCTACCTGCCTGCTCTGCCAACGCGCCCCATCACCCACAACGACATCGTCGCAGCCAAACCGCTGTCGTACAGCATTGACGGCAACCACCTGACCCCGGTCAACGGCGGCACGGCGGAGTTCTACTACCAACTCCTGATCCCGAGCGCGGCGTTCGCCAAGCTGGACGCGTACCAGGCCTCCCACGCCATTCGCGAGTCGATCCACACCGACATCCTGCGAGTCGGCAAACCACGCCGGGAACTGCCCGAACCGGTGGTGGCCGGCGTGGTGGACGGCGTCCTGCCCGCCGACACCCCCGGCACCACCGCGACGATCATCTACACGGAAACGGTCAAAGGCGATGAAGCGTTCATGTTCTGGGTCGGCTCGATCACCGGTGAGTATCCCGACTCGATCAAGCTGAACGAATTTACCGCCGGTAAGGAAATACCGTTCACCATCCCGGCCGCGATGATCAAGGACAACGAAGGCGGGACGGTGGTGGCCAGGTACGAAATCAAGCGTGCGGATGGGAGGACCAGTTATGCCGAGCCGCTGGAGTTTCGTGTCGGCGTGGCGCTGGATCTGAAAGAGCCGAAAATCAAGCAAGCCCCGAACGACACCAGCCTCGACCCGCTGGAGGCCCAGAACGCCCTGACCTCAG
>NZ_QETJ01000302.1:0-2039 GCF_003105095.1 Pseudomonas sp. NDM
GCTCGCGATAGCAGTGTGTCAGTAATGAATAAGTCGACTGACACACCGCCATCGCGAGCAGGCTCACTCCTACAGGTTTTGTGCAGGGCTCAGGTGTTGCGGGATTCTTCTTCGAGTTGATCCGATTCGAACAGTTTGGCCAGTTCCTCCCGGGCTTCCTGGGCGGTCTGCAGGACTTTGGCGGCGTCGTCGTAAACGGCGTGCTGCGCCTCCAGCACCTGTTCGTCGTGATGCTTGAAACGCTTGATCCGCGCATCGGCCTGGGCTTGCGTCAGACCAAGGCCGACCAATGTACGACGGCTCATTTCCAGACTCGAATAGTAGGTCTCACGAATCGCCTCCGCGCCCACATCGATCAAGCGATGCACGTGCTGACGGTTACGCGCGCGGGCAATGATTTTCATGTGCGGATACAGCTTGTGCACCACCTCGGCAGTCTTGATGTTGGTCTCCGGATCATCCGTGGCGATGACAAAATATTCCGCCTCGCCGACCTTGGCCGCGTGGAGAATTTCCGGGCGCATCGGGTCGCCGTAGAACACCGGCACACCGCCGAAGCTGCGCGACAGTTCGATGGTTTCCACCGAGGTGTCCAGCGCGACGAACTTGATGTTCTGCGCGCGCAGAATCCGCGCCACGATCTGGCCCATCCGGCCCATGCCGGCAATCACCACCCGCGGCGCTTCGGTGTCGATTTCGCGGAATTTTTCCGGCACTTCCACCGGCTGCACTTTCGGGCTGACCAGCCGTGCGCAGATCAACAGCAGCAATGGCGTCAGCGCCATCGACAGGGTGATGGTCAGCACCAGCAGGTCGTACAGACGCGGCTCGAACAGGCCCTGATCGCGGCCGATCTTGAACACCACAAACGCAAACTCACCGCCGGCAGCCAGAACGATACCGAGGCGAATTGCGCTGATCTTGTTCAGCCCGCCGGCCAGACGCCCGACGACAAACAGCAGCGGCAATTTCAGCCCGATCAGCAGCAGGGTAAGGCCCAACACGGTGATCGGCGCGCTCAACAACAGGCTGAGATTGGCGCCCATGCCGACGCTGATGAAAAACAGCCCGAGCAGCAGGCCTTTGAACGGTTCGATCTGCGCTTCCAGCTCATGGCGATATTCCGAATCCGCCAGCAGCAGACCGGCAAGAAACGCCCCCAGCGCCATCGACACACCGACCAGATCCATCAGCCACGCCGTGCCGATCACCACCAGCAACGCGGTGGCGGTGGACACTTCCGGCAGACCGGTTTTCGCCACCACGCGAAACACCGGACGCAGCAGATAACGCCCACCGATCACCACCACAGCAATGCCGCCGAGCACCTGCAGGCTGTGGCGGATGTCGTCGGCGGTGCTGGTGTGGTGATCGACGCCAGCGAGCATCGGCACCAGCGCAATCAACGGAATCGCGGCGATGTCCTGGAACAGCAGAATGGCAAACGCCAGACGCCCGTGGGGACTGGTCAGTTCCTTGCGTTCGGCGAGGCTTTGCAGGCCAAAAGCGGTAGAAGACAGCGCCAGACCGAGGCCCAGCACAATCGCGCTGTTAAGCGGCTGACCGAACACCGACAGCGCCAGCCCGCCGATCACCGAAGCGGTCAGCAGCACCTGCGCCAGGCCAACGCCGAACACCGATTTGCGCATCACCCACAAGCGTCGCGGCGACAGCTCCAGGCCGATGATGAACAGCAGCAGCACCACGCCCAGCTCGGAAATATGCGTAACGCTTTGCGGATTACCGATCAGGCCCAGCACTGACGGGCCGATGATCACCCCGGCAAACAGATAACCGAGCACAGCGCCCAGTTGCAGACGTTTGGCCAAAGGCACGGTGAGCACCGCCGCGAACAGAAACACGACAGCGGCTTGCAACAGATTGCCTTCATGGGGCATTGGAACGACTCCTGACTACGGGTACGGCGGGGGGCGACAAGGATAAGGGTTGACCGGATTTCAGATCCACCAAAGATCCCTTGTAGGAGTGAGCCTGCTCGCGATCGCGGTGGAACAGTCGACATCATCCGTGACTGACAA
>NZ_QETJ01000303.1:0-1965 GCF_003105095.1 Pseudomonas sp. NDM
AGCAGTCAAACTGTGGGAGCGAGCTTGCTCGCGAAAAGGCCGGAACGAAGAGCCAATAATTCGTCCTTGTTGCATTACTGCGGCAACTCCAGATTATCCAGATAAATAAATCCGTACCCTTTCCTTTGGGTTGATAAATTTCTTTTTAGTACTCCATTTTTATATTGTCAAACCACATGTTGCCCCCTCCGAATATCATTATCTCTAATCGTTTTATGTTGGAGCCAGAGAAAGTTGTATTCGTATAGATGTCCAGAGCTAAATCTTTAAAGCCTATGAAATTATCTGCAGTATTGTAATAATTGATTCGGCCGGTTGGATTGTTTGAAATGTTTAAGTGATGATCTATGCTTAATCTCGAGCAAGGGGTCCTAAGTGATATATCAACTACTGTTGTAGACTGTGGGCCTGGACTTGCTTGGGCTGCAAAAATATACAACTGTTTGGCTAGGTTGATTTTCCCAATTAACAATCCTTGAGGATTTATTACTCGCCACTTCAGTGTTATTAATGGGGTCGAGTAGTTGGAGTTCTCAGGTATGTCCTCTGATGCGCATTTTTCAAAGCCCTCAAGGTCATAATTAACGATGTTAACTTCATATTGCTGTGAAGAGTCCCCGACACCATACAATGCTTTAGCTGTGAAGTTATGCTCGGCAATACTCAAGGCTGAAACCAAACGTTCCCATATGCCTGTAGTCGGGTCGGCAGTCGCGTCCCCCTTGGAGGTTACACCGTCGAACACTCTGATACTCTGGCCATTCGCGGCGTTGCCGCTGAGTGTCACGGCTGTTTCTCTGGTGGTGCCGCCCGGTAGGATATCGGCCCCGCTTGGTGAGCCTTTCACTGAGGTCAGTGTCGGAGCGGTGGCTTCCGTTACGGTCAGTGTGCGCACATTTGACCATTGCGGGGACGATGTATACAGCGATCCTGCGTATAACCTCCGGGCACCCACTGCAACAGTAATAGGCAACTCCCACATGCCTGTTGCTGTCGAGGCGGTGGCGACCCCCTTGGAGGTGTGGTTCGGGCCGTTTCCTTCAAAAATTTCGACTCTCTGGCCCTTGCTCGCGGTGCCTATGAGCTTCAGGGCGGTGCTGACGGTAGTTTGTCCCTCGGGGATTTCAACGTTCTTGTCGTCAAGCACGTTGCTCAGCGTAGGGACGACAACCGGCGTCACGGTCAGTGTTCTGGCTGCCGACACGGCGCCGGAGCCGTACAAAGCCTTGACGGTAAAGCTGTGCGCTGCCACAGCCAAAGCACTGACGAGCAGCGTCCAGACACCGGTTGTGGCATGTGCCGTTGCCTGATCTTTGGAGACCGTGCCGTCAAAGATTTCGACCTTCTGGCCTTTGGCCGCGACGCCGCTCAGGGTCACGGCAGTTTCCACCGTAAGGCCGCCGTGAGGGATTTCATCCCCGCTGGGTGAGCCTGTTACCGAGCCGAGGGTCGGCACAACGTTTTCGTAGGCCTTGATCCTGTAAGTCCGTAGCGCAAACGTAACGGCCTCACTCTCAACCTGAGTACCACCAAAGCCTGCCTTGAACTCCAGTTCCAGGTCTCTGCCATCTTCCAGGCTTTGCAAGTCCGGCAGCGGAAATGTGTGGGTGTAAAAACCCTGGTTGATCCACGTCGCATTGGTTTGCGAACCCGGCGGTTGCCAGAAGGTTTTCAAGTAGTCGCCCCCGCCTTTCAATGTCCCTTTCGCTTTCAGCCAGACATATTGTTTCAGCGCAATGTGCGGATAACTGTTCGCGCGAAGGGTGGCGTTGGTGGTCAATTGACTGACGTCCAGCTCCGGCCCTTCGCCTTGTTCGGAGGCCTGCACGATCAGCGGCCCGGGCAAATCGCTTTGCGCAATGGGCGACACCGCCAGCGCACGAATCCGCGACTCTTTCGGATCCTGGGTGCCGCGCGTTACCGTGTAATCCAGCGTGATGGACTTGGCGAGGTTGAAGGCGAGCA
>NZ_QETJ01000304.1:0-1944 GCF_003105095.1 Pseudomonas sp. NDM
GTTCCCCTGTAGGAGCTGCCGAAGGCTGCGATCTTTTGATTTTTATCAGAGGGAAATCGGTTTGCGCCCGGCAAACGAATGCGCCAGCGTGCCGCCATCAACCAGCTCCAGCTCACCGCCCAGCGGTACGCCGTGGGCAATCCGCGAGGCGATCAGGCCTTTGTTCTGCAACAACTGCGCGATGTAATGGGCGGTGGCCTCGCCTTCGACCGTCGGGTTGGTGGCGAGAATGACTTCGGTAAACGTCCCCGCCTCTTCAACCCGCGCCATCAACTGCGGTATGCCGATCGCTTCCGGCCCCAAACCATCGAGCGGCGACAAATGCCCCTTGAGAACAAAATAGCGGCCACGGAATCCGGTCTGCTCCACCGCATAGACATCCATCGGACCTTCGACCACGCAGAGCAGCGTGTCATCACGGCGTGGGTCGGCGCATTGCGGGCACAGATCGTCTTCGGTCAGCGTGCGGCACTGGCGGCAGTGGCCAACGCCTTCCATGGCCTGGCTCAAGGCCTGCGCCAGACGAGTGCCACCGCTGCGATCACGTTCGAGCAACTGCAACGCCATGCGCTGAGCGGTTTTCTGACCCACGCCCGGCAAGGTGCGCAGGGCGTCGATCAGTTGGCGAATCAAAGGGCTGAAGCTCATGGGTAAACAGTCCGACTAAACAACGAGACGCGGTTTATACCCGCGCCTCTGGCCAGCGTCAAATCCTCAGTCCTGGGCGACCCGGACCACCAGTTTGCCGAAGTTGCGCCCTTCCAGCAGACCGATGAACGCCTCGGGCGCCTGCTCCAGGCCTTCGACCACGTCCTCGCGGAATTTCACCTTGCCGTCGCGTACCCACGGCACCATGTGGCTGATGAATTCCGGCTGACGATCACCGTAGTCATCGAAGACGATAAAGCCCTGAATGCGCACACGCTTGGTCAGTAGCGTGCGTTGCAGCATGGGCAGGCGATCCGGGCCGGTGGGTGCCTCGGCGGCGTTGTAACCGGCGATCAGACCGCACAACGGGATGCGCGCCTTGGGGTTGAGCAATGGCACGACCGCGTCGAACACATGGCCGCCGACATTCTCGTAGTAGATGTCGATGCCGTTGGGGCAGGCCTTGGCCAGTTGCTCGGCGAAGTCGTCGGCCTTGTGGTCGATGCAGGCATCAAAACCCAACTCCTCGACCACGTATTTGCACTTCTCGGCACCGCCAGCCACGCCAACTGCACGCAGGCCTTTGATCTTCGCCACTTGCCCGACCACCGAGCCGACGGCGCCGGACGCAGCGGCCACCACGAGGGTTTCGCCTTCTTTCGGCTGACCGATGTCCATCAGGCCCATGTACGCGGTCATGCCCGGCATGCCCAGCACCCCGAGAGCCATCGACGGACTCGGCAGACCGGCAGGAATCGGCATGATATTGCGACCGTCGCTGATGCTGTGGCTCTGCCAGCCAGTCGCACCCACTACCAGATCGCCGGTGTGGAATTTTGGATGATTGGATTGCTCGACCCGGCTGACCGCGCCACCGGTCATGACTTCGCCGATCTGCACGGGTGCGGCGTAGGACGGTGCATCGCTCATGCGTCCGCGCATGTACGGATCGAGCGACAGGTACAGGGTTTTCAGCAAGACCTGACCGTCCTGAAGATCCGGCAAAGCCTCGCGCTCGAGACGGAAGTTTTCCGGAGTCGGCGCACCGGTCGGGCGCGAGGCGAGGACGAAGCGTTGGTTGAGGGTGAGAGGGTCGGACATGTCAGCGTCTCCTGTGAATGGGGAATTCGGTGTATAGGGAGCAGACCTTGGTAGCGGTGGTGTGTTCGATGTTTCTTCAGTTTTGACCCAGGCGCGCCCTTCGCGAGCAGGCTCGCTCCCACAGGGATTGCATTTCCAAGTGTGGGAGCGAGCCTGCTCGCGAAAACGCCAGTCCTGCCGGCACATGCCCATCAT
>NZ_QETJ01000306.1:0-1915 GCF_003105095.1 Pseudomonas sp. NDM
CGATCTTTTGATCTGGTTTTTACAAATCAAAGTCAAAAGATCGCAGCCTTCGGCAGCTCCTACACAGGGTTGCATTCCCAAGTCAGAGCGTTGAGCGGACCACGTCGCCGAGCCAATCCATAAACACCCGCACCCGCAGCGGCAAATGCCGTTGTCGCGCATACAACAAGGAAATCGCCATCGGCGGTGCGGTGTATTGCGCGAGCACGGTCACCAGTTCGCCATTTTCCAGATGCGGTTGCATGCCGGTGCGCGGTACCTGGGTCAGGCCGAAACCGCCCAGGCACGCCGCTTCGTAGGCATCGGTGCTGTTGACCGTGACACTGCCGGCCATCGCCACGCGCCGCACCTCACCGTCCTCCTCATAGATAAACCCTTCCGAACGCGAGCCCAGCACGCCGACGTAATGCACCAGCCGATGCTGTGCCAGATCTTCCAGGGTCTGCGGCACGCCGTAACGTTGCAGATAATCCGGGCTGGCGCAGTTGACCATCGTGAAATCGCCCAAGTGCCGGGCGACCACCGACTGATCCGGCTGCGCGCCGATGCGCAACACGCAGTCGAAACCCTCGCTCAGCAGATCGACACGGCGATCGGTGCTGCTGATTTCCATCTGCAGATTCGGGTGGCGATCCATGAACTCTGGCAGGCGCGGCATGATCAACCGTCGCGCGAGAATATTCGGCATATCGACCCGGATGCGCCCGGTCAGCGAAGCCTCGTCCTGCCGAAACAGCCCTTCGATCTCATCCATGTGCGAGAGCAGATCCTTGCTGCGTTCATACAACACCAGGCCGTCCTGGGTGGCCTGCACCTTGCGCGTGGTGCGCTGCAACAGGCGCGTGCCGAGCAAGGCTTCAAGTGCCTGCACCTGCTCGGACACCGTGGAGCGCGGCAGGCCGAGGCTTTCACCGGCGAGGGTGAAACTCGACAGTTCGCTGACCCGGACGAAGGTACGCAGCAGTTCCAGTTTGTTCATCACAGGCCTCGGTGATTGTTCGGCTGAGCCGATCAGTGATTCCGCTTTTGCCGTGTTTATCACCTCAGGGCGGATAAATAAACTTCTTCCATCCCCACTCAACGCAATCGAGGAAGTCCGCATGAATCGCAAAATCGCACTGATCACCGGCGCCAGTCGCGGCCTGGGCCGCAGCGCCGCGCTGCATCTCGCCGCGCAAGGCATCGACATCATCGGCACCTACAACAGCCGCGCCGACGAGGCGCAGAATCTGGTCATAGAGCTACAGGTACTCGGCGCGAAAGCGGCAATGCTGCAACTGGACGTCGGCCACAGCGAACACTTTGCCGCGTTCGCCGCGCAGGTTGCACAAGTACTGGAGCAGACCTTTGAGCGGCAGCGCTTTGATTTCCTCATCAACAATGCCGGGATCGGCGTGCATGCGCTGTTCAGCGAAACCACCCCGGAGCAGTTCGATCTGCTGATGAACGTGCAACTGAAAGGGCCGTTCTTTCTGACTCAGCAACTGCTGCCGCAGATCAACGACGGTGGGCGCATCGTCAATATTTCCAGCGGCCTGACCCGCTTCAGCCTGCCGGGTTACGGCGCCTACGCGGCGATGAAAGGCGCGATGGAAGTGCTGACCCGTTATCAGGCGAAGGAGCTTGGCGCGCGGCAGATTGGCGTGAACATTCTGGCGCCGGGTGCGATTGAAACCGATTTTGGTGGCGGTACGGTGCGCGACAACAGCGCTGTCAACGCGATGGTCTCGAGCAACACCGCGCTGGGTCGCGTCGGCCAACCAGACGATATTGGCGGAGCATTGGCGCTGCTGCTGTCACCGGGTGGACAGTGGATCAACGGTCAGCGGGTCGAGGCATCCGGCGGCATGTTCCTGTAGCGCTTGACCCGCGTAGGAGCTGCCGAAGGCTGCGATCTTTTGACTTTGATTTTCAA
>NZ_QETJ01000307.1:0-1844 GCF_003105095.1 Pseudomonas sp. NDM
GTCGCGGGCCATGAACCACTGGGCCAGACCGCCCTTGGAATCACCGACGATCAGCGAGATGCCGCCGACCAGTTGCCCGGTCGCAGTGACTTCGGCGTCTGTAACATTCTGCAACGATCATGGGCGACATTCCTTCCCTCGCTCAGGATTGTCCGCCATGGCCACGCCCTCACTGACCGCCAGCCCTGCGTCCGCCGCCAGTGGCAGACCGGCGCTCGACAAGAAAACCGGTCCGTTCACCTACGTCATCTTTTTCGCCGTGCTCGCCATGGGCATGCTGTTTACCGCCTACAGCCTGATGCACGACATGCACGAACTCGGCACGGTGGTCACCACCTGGACGCCGTTCCTGTTGCTCGGCGTGGCGCTGTTGATCGCGCTGGGATTCGAGTTCGTCAACGGTTTCCACGACACCGCCAACGCCGTCGCGACGGTGATCTACACGCACTCACTGCCGCCGAATGTCGCGGTGGTCTGGTCGGGGTTCTTCAATTTCCTCGGGGTGCTGCTGTCGAGCGGTGCGGTGGCGTTCGGCATCATTGCGCTGTTGCCGGTGGAGCTGATTCTGCAGGTCGGCTCGTCCGCCGGGTTTGCGATGATCTTCGCCCTGTTGATCGCGGCGATTCTGTGGAACCTCGGCACCTGGTGGCTGGGCTTGCCGGCGTCGTCTTCGCACACCTTGATCGGCTCGATCATCGGCGTCGGCGTGGCGAATGCCTTGATGCACGGTCGCGACGGCACCAGCGGTGTCGACTGGGCGCAGGCGACCAAGATCGGCTATGCGCTGCTGCTGTCGCCGCTGGTGGGTTTCGGTTGTGCGGCGCTGTTGCTGCTGGCATTGCGCGCGTTCGTCAAGAACCGTGCGCTGTACAAGGCGCCCGAAGGCAATACTCCACCGCCACTGTGGATTCGCGGTTTGCTCATCGCCACCTGCACCGGCGTGTCGTTCGCCCACGGCTCCAACGACGGTCAGAAAGGCATGGGCCTGATCATGCTGATTCTGGTCGGCACGCTGCCAATGGCCTACGCATTGAACCGGACCATGCCGGAAGAACAAGCGCTGCAATTCGCCGCCGTCGCCCAAGTCACTCAACAAGCGCTGGTGAAAAGTGCGCCGCTGCCAGCACCTGCCGATCCGCGCCCGGTCCTTTCGGATTACGTGCGCAGCAAGGAACCCACGCCGCAACTGATCCCCGCCCTCGCCGCCCTGACCGGGCATATCGGCGAGGAAGTCAAAGGCTACGGTTCGCTGGCAAAGGTCCCGGCCGAAGCCATGGGCAACGTGCGCAACGACATGTACCTGGCGAGCGAAAGCATTCGCCTGATGGACAAGAACAAGGTCGGCAACTTCGATGCCGACACCAGCAGCAAGCTGCAGCTGTTCAAACAACAGATCGACAACGCCACGCGGTTCATTCCGCTGTGGGTGAAGATCGCCGTGGCGATTGCCCTGGGACTCGGCACCATGGTCGGCTGGAAGCGCATTGTCGTGACCGTCGGCGAGAAGATCGGCAAGACTCATCTGACCTACGCCCAGGGCGCCTCGGCGGAAACCGTGGCGATGCTGACCATCGGCGCGGCGGACATGTTCGGTTTGCCGGTATCGACAACCCATGTGTTGTCCTCGGGCGTGGCCGGGACCATGGTTGCCAACGGCGCCGGGTTGCAGATGCGCACGATCCGCAACTTGCTGATGGCCTGGGTGTTGACCCTGCCAGCGGCCATCCTGCTGTCGGGCAGCCTTTACTGGCTGTTCACCCAAATCTTCTGACCCTGCGCAAATCCCCCTGTAGGAGCTGCCGAAGGCTGCGATCTTTTGATCTGGTTTTTACAAATCAAAGTCA
>NZ_QETJ01000308.1:0-1805 GCF_003105095.1 Pseudomonas sp. NDM
GACTGACAAACCGCTATCGCAAGCAGGCTCACTCCTACATAAAAGCTAAGCAACCCTTCGACGTTAGCTCAGCAAAAAAGACACTGCCTCACGCGCATAAAAAATGCCCCGTATCGATTGATACGGGGCATTTCTGTTTAACCGTGCCGACCCGCTTGTGGCGGGTCATATCACGTCAGGCAGTGACTTCGCTGCGCTTGCCCAGCAGGCGATCGCACACCACGGCGACCACCAGGGTCATCACGCACGGCACCAGCCACGCCAGCCCCTGCTCGCTCAACGGCAGATGGGTAAGCTGAGTTGGCATCCAGTCGGCCAGACCGGCGCCTTTCAAGGCATCGATGGTGCCGAACAGGAACGACACCAGCATCACCGGGCCAAGAATGCGCGCGTGCTCATGCCAGAAATCCTTGCAGAAGCTCAGCGCAACCAGAACGATGCAAGGCGGGTAGATCGCAGTGAGCACCGGAATCGAGAAGGCAATGAGCTTGGTCAGACCGAGGTTGGAGACCAGCAGCGAAAACGCCGCAAGGATAATCACCAGAGTCTTGTAGGACAGTGGCAGCACACGGCTGAAATACTCAGCGCAGGCGCAGGTCAGGCCGACCGCCGTGACCAGGCACGCCAGCGAGATCAGTACCGCGAGGAAACCGCTGCCCAGCGAACCGAAGGTGTGTTGCACGTAGGCATGCAACACCGCCGCGCCGTTGGTGGCGCCGACAGCGACTTCATGACTGCCGGAACCGAGGCGGAACAGGCTGACGTAGACCAGCGCCAGACCGACACCGGCAATCAGCCCGGCGATGATCGCGTAACGGGTGATCAACGCCGGCGATTCGACGCCACGGGAGCGGATCGCGTTGACGATGACGATGCCGAATACCAGCGCGCCGAGGGTATCCATGGTCAGGTAACCATTGATGAAGCCCTGGGAGAACGGTGCCGCCACATATTCCGGCGTGCCGTGACCGATGTCACCCGCCGGCAAGACGAATGCGGCGATACCCAGCACTGCCAGTGCAATGATTTTCAGCGGCGCGAGGAAGCGGCCGACGGTATCCAGCAAACGCCCAGGGTAGAGCGAAACAAAGAACACCAGCAGGAAGTACACCGAGCTGTAGAGAAACAGCGCCAGCGGGCTCTCGCCGGTCAACGGCGCCAGACCCACCTCGAACGATACGGTCGCGGTACGCGGGGTGGCGAACAGTGGACCCACAGCCAGATAGCACGCCGCCGCGAGGATACCGCCAGCGATCTTGCCGATCGGACTGCTCAACGCATCCATGGCGCCGCCGACCTTGGCCAGCGCCACCACGGTGATCACCGGCAAACCTACCGCGGTGATCAGAAAGCCCAATGCAGCCATCCAGACGTGAGGTCCGGCCTGCAAGCCGACGATCGGCGGGAAGATGATGTTACCGGCCCCGACAAACAGGGCGAACGTCATAAAACCAAGTGCCAGGATGTCCTGACCTTTCAAAACTTTCATTAAGGTAATACCACACTACTGAAATCGGAATTTAGAGGGGGATTGCCCTGTTGGATTAGGGAAATGCTGTCGATCCGTATGGGACTGACCCTTAAAGCGCGTAGCTGCCTTGTGGGCGGCGGACGCAAAAATGGCTGCCAGCCTAACGAATTCGGCTGATAAACGCACTGTTAGAGGGCGAACTATCCGATACGCGACGTTTCAGTGTCGCGTTTACATATCTTATTTTCAGAATAAGAGGCACAACGCAAAAGATCGCAGCCTTCGGCTGCTCCTACATTTGGAATGCATTTCTCCTGTAGGAGCTGCCGAAGGC
>NZ_QETJ01000309.1:0-1722 GCF_003105095.1 Pseudomonas sp. NDM
GAGCAGGCTCACTCCTACATTTGAAATGCGTTCCCCTGTAGGAGTGAGCCTGCTCGCGATAGGGCCATCAGAGTTTCAACTGACCTATCGCCTTGTTAAGCGCCCCGGCCAACGTCGCCAACTCATCACTGGTCGTCGCCGAATCCACGGTCTGCTGTACGGTGTTCTCGGTCACATCACGAATACTCACCACCGCCCGGTTCATCTCCTCGGCAACCTGACTCTGTTGCTCCGCCGCCACGGCGATCTGCGTGTTGCTCTCGCGCATCTGCGCCACCGCGCCGGTTATCTCTGCCAAGGCTGCGCCGGCCTCCTGCGCCTGCTGCACACAATCGTCAGCCTTGTACGAGCTCTCCTGCATGAAATCCACCGCATCGCGGGTGCCGGCCTGCAACGCCGCGATCATACCGGTGATCTCGTCGGTGGACGCCTGCACGCGTTTGGCGAGGTTACGCACTTCATCGGCGACCACGGCAAAGCCGCGACCCATTTCCCCGGCACGGGCAGCTTCGATCGCCGCGTTGAGCGCCAGCAGATTGGTCTGTTCGGCGATGCTGTGAATCACGCTGACCACGCCGCTGATCTTCTGACTGTCTTCGGCCAGGCGTTGAATCATTTGCGCCGTCTGCTGCACGCCACTGGACAGCCCGGCAATCGACTGCTGCACCCGGGCGACCACTTGCTGGCCGCTGCCGGCGAGGCCGTCGGCGGTTTTCGACAGATCGCGAGTGGCGCCGGCGTGTTGTGCGATGTGATAAACGGTGGCGGTCATTTCGTTGATCGCGGTGGCGGCCTGATCGGTTTCGCTCTGCTGCCCGAGCATGCCGTGCCGCACATCGTTCATGCTCGCCGCCAGCCGCGCGGCACCGACATCCAGTTGCCGTGCGGTGTTGGCCACTGTCGTCACGACGCGTTGATATCCGGCCTGCATGGCGTTGAAGGCATTGGCCATCTGCCCGACTTCATCCCTGCCCACCAGCGGCACCCGAGCTGAAAGGTCGCCGGTTTTTTCAACGTGCAGCATCACGTCTTTCAACGTGTTGAGCTGGCTGAGGAGAAAGCGGATCAACAGTTGCGAAGCGCCGAGCATCGCCAGCATCAGGACGAAGACCGCCAGCGCGTAGTTGGCGAAGCGCTCGCTGAACACTTGGCTCAGGCTCGGGCCATAGGCGATGACTGCCACTTGTTCGCCGTCGGCACGGCTGAACACCTCGGCGCCGAGCAACGGATTTTCGCCAAACAGCGGTAGATGATTGATGGCGTTCCAACCGACGCTGCCGCTGATTTCCAGCAGCGGTTGATCATTGAGGGGCGGCGCTTCACCGCGCTTGAAGGTCAGCACCTGAGCGGATCTGGGCAGCGCCTGCCCGGGCGGCCAGGCCTTGAGCAATTGCGCCTGCGCCTGCGCGGATGCCTGAGCGGCGTCGCTACGGGCCTGCTGTTCGAGATGTACGGCGTACAGCACCAGCAGCAGCGTTGTGACAAAGGCGACCGCATTGACCGCCCAGAATTTGTATTTCAGCGAGATGTTGCTAAGCCAGGCACCCATGGAGGTCTTCTCTGATAGCGGAAACAGTTTTGGCAAGGTGCCATTATTGTGCCGCTATGCAGATAAGGGAGTTTTGATATGAATCAACAGATGCCGCTGGCCTGCTTTTCTGTAGGAGTGAGCCTGCTCGCGATAGCGGTGGGTCAGTCGCTTACATCATTGACTGACACACC
>NZ_QETJ01000310.1:0-1715 GCF_003105095.1 Pseudomonas sp. NDM
CCTCGTTGCACTCGTCAGCTCCTACAGTGCAACGAGGCTGCGATCTTTTGATCTTCTTGCGCAAATAAGAAATATTTCCACCCACGCCTTTACACATAATGCGAAAGATTTGCATTATGTCGCAGTTTTGCGCGCCCCCGGCGCCAGTCCACTCAACTACCGAAGCAGGATGTTCGCCATGATTCGTATGCCTCTGGCTACCGCCAGTCTGTTGGCCATCGCTATTTCCCTCGCCGGTTGCGGCGAAGGCAAGGACAAAGAAAAAGCCTCCGAAATGACTCCGGCTTCCAGCAGCGCTGCTCCAGCCCCGGCGCCGGCCGCTGCCCCTGCTCCTGCTGCCGGTAAAGTTGACGATGCCGCCGCCAAGGCTGTGGTCGCGCACTACGCCGACATGGTCTTCGCCGTTTACAGCGATGCCGAATCCACCGCGAAAACCCTGCAAACCGCCGTCGACGCGTTCCTCGCCAAGCCGAACGCCGACACCCTGAAAGCCGCCAAGGCTGCCTGGGTTGCCGCGCGCGTGCCGTACCTGCAGAGCGAAGTGTTCCGCTTCGGCAACACCATCATTGACGACTGGGAAGGTCAGGTTAACGCCTGGCCGCTGGACGAAGGGCTGATCGACTACGTCGACAAATCCTACGAGCACGCACTGGGTAACCCGGGCGCCACCGCCAATATCATCGCCAACACCGAAGTTCAGGTCGGCGAAGACAAGGTCGACGTGAAAGAGATCACCCCGGAAAAACTCGCCAGCCTCAATGAGCTGGGCGGTTCCGAAGCCAACGTTGCGACTGGCTACCACGCGATCGAATTCCTCCTCTGGGGCCAGGACCTCAACGGTACCGGCCCGGGCGCTGGCAACCGTCCGGCCTCGGACTACCTGGAAGGCGCTGGCGCCACCGGCGGTCACAACGAGCGTCGTCGTGCCTACCTGAAAGCCGTGACCCAACTGCTGGTCAGCGATCTGGAAGAAATGGTCGGCAACTGGAAGCCGAACGTGGCCGACAACTACCGCGCCACACTGGAAGCCGAGCCAGGCGAAACCGGCCTGCGCAAAATGCTCTTCGGCATGGGCAGCCTGTCCCTGGGTGAACTGGCGGGCGAGCGCATGAAGGTTTCCCTGGAAGCCAACTCCCCTGAAGACGAGCAGGATTGCTTCAGCGACAACACCCACTACTCGCACTTCTACGATGCCAAAGGCGTGCGTAACGTTTATCTGGGCGAGTACACCCGGGTTGATGGCACCAAACTGACCGGCGCCAGCCTGTCGTCGCTGGTGGCCAAGGCCGATCCGGCCGCCGACACCGCACTGAAAGCCGATCTGGCCGCGACCGAAGCGAAAATCCAGGTCATGGTCGATCACGCCAACAAGGGTGAGCACTACGACCAGTTGATCGCCGCCGGCAACACCGCTGGCAACCAGGTTGTTCGCGACGCCATCGCCGCGCTGGTCAAGCAGACCGGCTCGATCGAAGCCGCTGCCGGCAAACTGGGCATCAGCGACCTGAACCCGGACAACGCCGATCACGAGTTCTGATCACCGCGTCCGCGTCAAAAAGAGGCGACCTTCGGGTCGCCTTTTTCATCTCTGCTTCAGGCCAGCCCCTGTGGGACCGCCGCTGAATGTCTGCGCTGCACCGTCCCTGTAGGAGTGAGCCTGCTCGCGATGGCGGTGTACCAGTTACGAATTCGTCAACTGCCAGACCGCTATCGCG
>NZ_QETJ01000311.1:0-1654 GCF_003105095.1 Pseudomonas sp. NDM
ATCCAACAAACATGTTGTCTGACACTCCCTCTTCGCGAGCAGGCTCGCTCCCACAGTTTTGAACGACGGTGAGTCAGGTCCCGGCGATCAACTGGCGAGCCGCCTGGCTGTGATCGGCAATCAGACCTTTCAGGTCCAGCCCTTCAACCTGGCCATCGACCACACGCCACTTGCCCCCGATCATCACTCGATCGGCCCGATCGGCGCCGCACAGCAGCAACGCTGAAATCGGATCATGGCTACCGGAGAAGCGCAGTTCATCGAGCTTGAACAACGCCAGATCCGCCTGTTTGCCCACGGCGATTTCGCCGATGTCGCTACGGCCGAGCAGGCTCGCCGAACCCTTGGTCGCCCAGCCCAGCACGCGCTCCGGGGTGATTTTTTCGGCGCCGTAACGCAGGCGCTGGATGTACAGAGCCTGACGCGCTTCGAGGATCATGTTCGAGGCATCGTTGGAAGCCGAACCGTCCACACCGAGACCAAACAGCGCGCCGGCGTCGGTCAGCTCGATGCTCGGGCAAATGCCGGAAGCCAGGCGCATGTTCGAGCTTGGGCAGTGGCAAATGCCGGTGCCGGCCTGGCCGAGGCGGGCGATTTCGTCGGGGTTGAAATGGATGCCGTGGGCCAGCCAGGTACGCGGGCCGAGCCAGCCGACGCTGTCCAGATAATCAACGGTGCGCAGGCCGAAGCGCTGCAGGCAGAAGTCTTCTTCATCGAGGGTTTCTGCCAGGTGGGTGTGCAGACGGACGTCGAGCTTGTTCGCCAGATCAGCGCTGGCCGACATGATTTCCGGGGTCACCGAAAATGGCGAACACGGCGCCAGGGCGATCTGGATCTGCGCGCCGTCGCCACGCTCGTGGTACTCGTGAATCAGCCGCTGACTGTCGTCGAGAATCACCTGACCTTCCTGCACCGTTTGTTGCGGAGGCAGGCCGCCGTCCTTCTCGCCGAGGCTCATCGAACCGCGCGTGAGCATGGCGCGCATGCCCAGTTCGCGCACCGTTTCGACCTGCACGTCGATGGCGTTTTCCAGACCGTCCGGGAACAGATAGTGATGGTCGGCAGCAGTGGTGCAGCCTGAGAGCAGCAATTCGGCCAGCGCCACTTTGGTTGCGAGGGCGAGTTTTTCCGGCGTCAGACGCGCCCATACCGGGTACAGGGTTTTCAGCCACGGAAACAACGGCTGATTGACCACCGGCGCCCAGGCGCGGGTCAGGGTTTGATAGAAATGATGGTGAGTGTTGATCAGGCCCGGCAGGATCACATGCTCGCGGGCCTCGAACACTTCATTGCACGGCGCCGACGGCTGCTGACCGGCAGCGAGCACTTCGACGATGACACCGTCTTGCACGACAAGGCCGCCACGGGCGTCGAGTTCGTTAGAGGTGAAAATGGCGAGGGGATTTTTTAACCAGGTACGGGTCGCAGGCATTGTGGCCGGCTCCTCTGAAAGTTGGGTTCAGGGTTGCCAGCTCAGTGTTGCCCTGTCTGCTGATCCAGGGTCGCCGCGAAGGACGAGGCGCGCAGTTTCAAACAAATCGCAGCGCCGGGCAAGCCCAACCCGACCGGACACCACGGTTCCTAGTAGGAGTGAGCCTGCTCGCGATAGCGGTGTATCAGGCAACATTTTTGCTGAATGACACACCGCTATCGC
>NZ_QETJ01000312.1:0-1644 GCF_003105095.1 Pseudomonas sp. NDM
TAGCGGTGTGTCAGTCAATTTGATGTTGGCTGACACACCGCTATCGCGAGCAGGCTCACTCCTACAGGGGGTTGCGGTGTGGCTTATTGCTTGGCGGCCGCGAGGATCAGCGCTTTCATTTCGGACACAGCCGACTTGAAGCCGACGAACAACGCATGCGCCACCAGCGCGTGGCCGATGTTCAGTTCGTTGATGCCCTTGATCGCCGCCACGGCCTCGACGTTGTGGTAATGCAGGCCATGCCCGGCATTGACGATCAGGCCCTGCGCCAGACCGAATGCGACGCCATCAGCGACACGCTTGAGCTCTTCAGCCACTTCGGTCGGGGTTTCGGCATCGGCGTAGCGACCGGTATGCAGCTCGATGGCCGGCGCACCAACGCGCCTGGACGCGGCGATCTGGCGCTCGTCAGCATCGATGAACAGCGACACTTCGCTGCCGATTTTCGACAAACGTTCGACCGCAGCCCTGATGCGCTCTTCCTGCCCCGCTACATCCAGGCCACCTTCGGTGGTCAATTCCTGACGGGTTTCCGGGACCAGACAGATGTGCGCCGGGCGAATGCGCTCGGCGAACGCCATCATTTCTTCGGTGACGCCCATTTCGAAATTCATGCGCGTTTGCAGCACATCCTTGAGCAGCAGCACGTCGCGCTCCTGGATATGCCGGCGATCTTCGCGCAGGTGCACGGTGATGCCATCGGCGCCCGCCTCTTCTGCGTCCAGCGCCGCCTTGACCGGGTCCGGGTAGCGCGTGCCACGGGCCTGACGCAGGGTGGCGACGTGGTCGATGTTCACGCCGAGAAGAATGCGATTGCTGCTGGTCACGGATGCGCTCCTGAATTGAGAGATTCGGCGCACAGCATATCAGGGCTTGCGAAACAGCTCGCGACTGACAAGCGGACGCCCGCCCAAATGTACCGCGAGTGCCTGGCGCATCAGACGCTTGGCCGCTGACAGCGCACCGGGCGCCGACCAGTCGGCCTCGGCCATGGCCAGCAGTTCAGTGCCGTTGAACAGGCCCGGCTGCAGCAGATAAACCCGCTCGAGTCCGGCGTCCACTTGTAACCGATAGAGACCGTCCGCAGCCACAGGCTCACCGTGAATGTCGGTGTTCATGGAGAAGCCGTAGCCGAGATCATCAAGCAATCGCCATTCGAAGGAGCGCAGCAACGGTTCCAGTGGTCGACCTTCGGCCAAGGCCAGCAGGGTCGCGGCATAGTGGTCGAACACTCCTGGGTGCGGATCTTCCGCGGGCAACAGGCGAATCAGCAATTCATTGAGGTAGAGACCGCTGAACAGCGCCTCGCCGTTGAGCCATGCGGAGGTGCCGGAGCTCTCCATACGCCCGACATTCTTCAGCTCACCCTTGCCACGGAATTCAACCTCCAGCGCCACGAACGGCCGCGCCAGTGTGCCGGCCTTGCCCCGCGCACTGCGCAACACCGCCCGCAGCCGCCCTTGCGGCGTGAGGAAATCCACCAGTGCACTGGTTTCGCGGTAGGCGCGCGAGTGCAGGACGTAGGCGGGTTGGGCGGGAGGCGGGGTTTGCGACATGAATGTTGTTTCCCGGGTGGGATTGCAAAAAAGATCGCAGCCTTCGGCAGCTCCTACAATGTCTTGTGTACACCTGTAGGAGCTGCCG
>NZ_QETJ01000313.1:0-1600 GCF_003105095.1 Pseudomonas sp. NDM
GATCGCAGCCTTCGGCAGCTCCTACACAAAACGCGTATGACCCACGTGTTGCGCAGGTTTACAGGTTGTTACAGGTCGTCTGCACAGTCTCGCAGGATTGTGCAACGCGAAGGCAGGAATCGACTAACGGCGCTGCCGGCCCGGCCTTTAATCTTTGCTTCAGTCGCAGCCCGTCCCCCGGCTGCCACGCGATTTCATGGAGGGTTGATCATGTCCAAGCAGATGCCTGTCAGTCATATGGCCTTCGTTCGTGCCCAGGCCGGGCGCTCGGCGGAACTCGGTGTGCGCCTGAGCGCTTTGATCGAGGTCTCGCGCGCTGCGCCCGGTTGCCTGAGTTTCTCGTTGCAACAATCGCAGTGCGACGCCGACCTGTGGCTGGTCAGCGGCTACTGGAGCAGCCAGCAGATGATGACTGCTTACTTCAACAGTCCGTCGATGGAAGTCTTCGCCGAGCTGGTCCAGGACCTGGTGGTCAACAGCCTCGACTTCCACACCTTCAGGGACGTTTCCGCCGCGCAGGCCCTCGGTCAATGTTCGGCGCCGATACACAAACTCGCCGGTTGAGGGTTTAATGTCCGGCTTAATTGATTGAGCCAGGATCCGCGACATGGCACGTAAAGAGTTTGAACGCTTCGAAGCAGTCTCCGCAGTCGTCCCCGTCGAGCTGGGCGGCAACAAGGGTTATTACGCGGCCATCGCGGTCAAGGCCCTGATCGATGGCGGCGCACCGCGCTTTCACAAATTGCTGAACGATCAGGTGTTTCCCGGCGCCATCGCAGCCGATGAAGCGGCGATCAACGAGCTGGATAAACTCCAGGGCGTCACTGATGACGCCGAGCTGATCTGGTAGTTATTTCTGCGCCCCCGGGCGCCACATCTTGAACAATGCTTCAGGCCCCAGCTGGAAATAATCCGCCGGCCCGCCGCCGCGCAGAATCGGTTGTGCGGCGGCGGTGTCGTACACGCCATCTTTCAGCAGCCATTTGGCGATGTGCACGGCGACAACTTCACCGAGGATCAGCCAGCTCGGCACGGTTTCACCATCGGCGCGTTGCAACTGGATGATCTGCGTGACCTTGCACTCAAAGGACACCGGGCTTTCGGCGACCCGTGGGACGGAAATCACCTTCGACGCCACGGTCGTCAGCCCCGCCAGTTCAAACTCGTTGACCTCCGGCGCGACCATCGCGCAGCTCTGGTTCATCTGCTCGGCCAACGGGCGGGTGGCGAGGTTCCAGACGAACTCACCGGTCTGCTCGATGTTGTTCAGGCTGTCTTTGCGCCCGATGCTGGAAAAACCAATGATCGGCGGAATGTAGTTGAAGGCGTTGAAGAAACTGTACGGCGCCAGATTGAGCCGGCCTTCGGCATCCTGCGAAGAGATCCAGCCGATGGGGCGCGGGCCGACGATGGCGTTGAACGGATCGTGAGGCAGGCCGTGGCCATTGGCAGGTTCGTAGAAGTGGATGTCATCGGGCATGGGGAGCGGATTCCTGAGCTGCATTCGGATGCAGCCATAGTGCAAGGAGCCAGCGCATATTTCCACCCGGACACAAACCTTGTAGGAGTGAGCCTGCTCGCGATGGCGGTGTGTCAGATA
>NZ_QETJ01000314.1:0-1570 GCF_003105095.1 Pseudomonas sp. NDM
GAGGGAGCTTGCTCCCGCTGGACTGCGCAGCAGGCCCTGCTCTCAGGATAAAGAGCGGGGCCGCTTCGCGCCCCAGCGGGAGCACGCTCCCTCGCCACAATCGCTTACCACATCAGATCGTCAGGGATCTGATAAGCCGCGTACGGATCGTCCTCGGCGTTGACCTCTTCGGTCTGCACGTTGAGCTGGACGATGCGCTGCGGGTCGCGCTCCTGGATCTTGAGTGCCGCTTCACGGGGAATCACTTCATAGCCGCCGTTGTGGTGCACGATCGCCAGCGAGCCGCTGCTGAGCTTGTTGCGCATCAGCGTGTTGACCGAGATGCGCTTGACCTTCTTGTCGTCGACGAAGTTGTAGTAGTCCTCGGTGGTCAGCTTGGGCAGACGCGAGACCTCGATCAACTGCTTGACCTGTGCGGCGCGGGCCTTGGCCTCGGCCTTCTCCTGCTGCTGACGGTTCAGCTCCTGGTCGCGCTTGACCTTCTCGGCCATGGCTTCCTGGGCGGCGCGCTGCTGCGAATCATCCAGCTCGGCCTGGCCTTTGTGGGCCAGACGCTGTTGCTTCTGCTTGTCTTTGCTGACCTGCTTGGCCTGCTTTTGATTGACCAGGCCTGCTTTGAGCAACTGGTCGCGAAGGGAAAGGCTCATCAATGCTTACTCACTTGGGCAACGGCTCAGCCGCAGCTGGGCTCATTCTTTTCCTGGCGTTTGGCTTCGCCCCAGAGGGCGTCCAACTCTTCGAGGGTGCAATCTTCCATGGGACGGTGGGTGTCGCGCAATGCCTGTTCGATAAAACGGAAACGTCTTTCAAACTTGCCGTTGGCGCCGCGCAAGGCGGTTTCCGGATCGACCTTCAGATGCCGGGCCAGATTGACCACGGAAAACAGCAGGTCGCCGATCTCGTCGGCCACCGCCACCGGATCGTTTTCGGACATGGCTTCGAGCACTTCATCGAGCTCTTCGCGGACCTTGTCGAGCACCGGCAAGGCGTCCGGCCAGTCGAAACCGACCTGCCCGGCGCGCTTCTGCAACTTGGCTGAGCGCGACAGTGCCGGCAACGTGGCCGGCACATCGTCGAGCAGCGACAACTGCTCGGGCGCCGCGGATTTTTCCGCGCGCTCTTCGGCCTTGATCTCTTCCCAGCGCTGCTTGACCTGCGCTTCGCTCAAGCGCGGCACGTCAAGCGGCGCGTACAGATCGCCGGTGGGGAATACGTGGGGATGACGACGAATCAGTTTGCGCGTGATGCTGTCGATCACTCCGGCGAATTCGAACCGCCCTTCTTCCTTGGCCAACTGGCTGTAATACACCACCTGAAACAACAGATCACCCAACTCGCCCTGCAAATGATCGAGATCGCCGCGTTCGATGGCATCGGCCACTTCATAGGCTTCTTCGAGGGTGTGCGGGACGATGGTCGCGTAGGTTTGCTTGATGTCCCACGGACAACCGAACTGCGGATCGCGCAGACGGGACATCAGATGGAGCAGGTCTTCGAGTGAATACATCATTTATCTGACTCACCACAAATCCCATGTGGGAGCGAGCCTGCTCGCGAAAGCGGCGTGTCT
>NZ_QETJ01000315.1:0-1508 GCF_003105095.1 Pseudomonas sp. NDM
GAGCCTGCTCGCGATAGCAGTGTGTCAGTTGACAGATTTTTGTCTGACCCACCGCTATCGCGAGCAGGCTCACTCCTACAGGGTTTTGTGTTTTTTGAGGAGTTTCTGTGCGTTCACTGTTTTGGCGGATTCTTGCGAGCTTCTGGCTGGCCATCGCTCTGGTAGCCGGGCTGTCGATCCTGCTTGGGCACATGCTCAATCAGGACGCGTGGATACTCAGCCGCCATCCCGGCCTCAACACACTGGCGGCAGAATGGACCCAGACCTACGAGGCCCAGGGCGAAGAAGCGGCGCAGGACATCCTCGAACAACGCAAACGCCAGTATCACATCGACGTTCAGGTACTCAACGAAACCGGCGACCCGGTGGTGCGTGGCACCTTCCCGCGTCGCGCCGCCGCGTTCGAAGCGCGGCAGAACAACGACGATCGCCGTCTGCCGTGGCGGCGTCTGACTGACGAGATCACCAGTGAGAAAACCGGTGACACCTACCTGTTCATCTACCGCATCCCGCACCCGGAACTCGACGCCTGGCACCGCGAAAGCCTGCTCTGGCCGCTGAGTGCGCTGGGCATTGCACTGGTGGTGCTGACCCTGTTCAGTTTGCTCGTGACCTTCTCCATCACCCGCCCGCTCAGTCGCTTGCGCGGCGCGGTGCATGATCTGGGACAGACCACTTATCAGCAGAACAGCCTGGCAAAACTGGCCAACCGACGCGACGAATTCGGCGTGCTCGCCACCGATTTCAACCGCATGGGCGCACGTCTGCAAAGTCTCATTGGCAGTCAGCGGCAGTTGCTGCGCGATGTCTCCCATGAGTTGCGCTCACCCCTGGCGCGCCTGCGTATTGCCTTGGCCTTGGCCGAGCGCGCCAATCCTGAAGAACGCGAGAAACTGTGGCCACGGCTGACCCGCGAATGCGATCGGCTGGAGGCGTTGATCAGTGAAATCCTGGTGCTGGCGCGGGTCGATGCCGACAACGCCAGCGCTGAAGACGTGGACCTCAATGCGCTGCTCGCCACGCTGCAAAAGGATGCGCAGTTGAGCTCGCCCGAACAGACCGTGCGCCTGCAAGCCGAGCCGCAGCTGAATATCAAAGGCTGGCCAACGATGATCGAACGCGCCGTGGATAACCTGCTGCGCAACGCCCAGCGCTTCAACCCCAGCGATCAGCCGATCGAACTGCAGGCCTCGCGGCAGGGTGAACGGATTGTCATCAGCGTGCGCGACCACGGGCAGGGCGTGCAGGCGGAGCATCTGAGTCAGCTGGGCGAGCCGTTCTACCGAGCGCCGGGGCAGACGGCCGCCGGGCATGGCTTGGGACTGGCGATCGCCAAACGGGCGGCGGAACGGCATGGCGGCACGCTGACGCTGGCCAATCATGCGCAGGGCGGGTTTGTGGCGAGTCTGGAATTGCCCCTCGTACCGGGAGTTATCGCTCAGCCGTAGCTTTACGGTGAGACAAAAAAGATCGCAGCCTTCGGCAGCTCCTACAACGTCATGTGAACA
>NZ_QETJ01000316.1:0-1474 GCF_003105095.1 Pseudomonas sp. NDM
CATGTACGCCGTCACCGCCGACACCAAAAACGAAGACCTGCTGGCCAACGCCTGCGAAACCCTCGCCTCGGCCAAAACCATCGCCCAGGAATTCGCCGGGCTGGTCAAACCATCGCAGCGGCGGACGCTGATGGGCATCGCGCAGTTGATCATGCTCGGAGAACTGGCGGTGAATCGGGTGCTGGATAATCTGGAGTTGCCGCAGTAGCGCTGCGTCACGATGATCGTTCCCACAGGGGATTCGTGTCGCTCTCACGGCTGCGGTTACAGCGCCGAATTTGTGGGAGCGAGCCTGCTCGCGAAGGCGGTTTGTCAGTCACTGAAGCTTCGACTGGCAGATTGCGTTCGCGAGCAGGCTCACTCCTACAGGGGATCGGGTCAAGGCTGGAACCATTCGTGGCGTTCGTTGAAGGTTTGCTGGATGAGGTCGGTGAGGACTTTGGTTTCGGGCACGTTTTGCGAGTCGGCGTTGACCGCGAGCCATGCGTGGAGCTGCATGGTCTCGGCGAATAATCCGGGCAGTGCGGTAAGGCCCCGGTCAAAGCGGCTCATATATGCCGGAAGCAAACCGATGCAGGCGCTGCAGCGGATCATCTCCAGCATCAACTCATAGGACTGCATCTGCACGACTCCGGCCAATCTCTGCTCCACCAGCTCATTCCATGGTCTGAAACTCTCCACCTGTCGATCATGCTGCCACTGCACCAGCATGAAATCCGCCAGATCTTCCGGCGTTTCCGGGCGCGCCGTCACCCGTGAATAGCGCTTGGCAATGTGCGGCAGATACTCGATCCGCGCGAGGTGTTGCGGTTCGCTGGTGGTGAACGTCGGGCCGGGAGTTGGGCTTTCACCGGGTGCGAGCCAGAGGACAATGTCGGCGCTGACGGCACGTAACGCCAGCTCACTGTCGAGGGCGATGATTTCCAGGCGCAGGCTGGCGTTGCGCCGCAGCAGTGCGATGAGGTCGCGGCCGAGGATGTCGTGGAGGATGGATTCGGCGATGGCGAGGCGGATCAGCGGTTGCTCGATGACCGGAAGTTTGCGTTCGTGGGCCAGGGTGATGAGTCGGGCCTGCAGTTGCTGGCCTTCGCGGGTGAGGCTGAGGTTGCTGCCCTGAAAACTGAACAGGCTGTGTTGCAGTTGCTGTTCGAGTTGCGCGAGTTGTTTGCGCAGCAGGGTCGAGCGCACGTTGAGGCTGCGCGCGGCCTGCATGAAGCAGCCGCAGCGGGCGCTGACCAGGAAGTATCGGGCGACTTCGCTGTCGATGGTGGCGGCCTGGGCGAGCCAGGATTCGGGTCTGGATTGAGGCGAGTGGTAATCAGCGGCGCCCGGGCGTCCTGCGGGTTCGGTGAATGACATTGATGACTCCCTGTCGATCTAATGTGGTTGTCGTTTCGCAATTCCTTTGTAGGAGTGAGCCTGCTCGCGATAGCGGTGTGTCAGCCGACATTTCTTAACCTGACATACCGCTATC
>NZ_QETJ01000317.1:0-1437 GCF_003105095.1 Pseudomonas sp. NDM
TCCTACATTTGCACCGGATTCCAAATGTAGGAGCTGCCGAAGGCTGCGATCTTTTGACGTTAAATTTTGTTAAGCGGGATCTTCAGGTAAACCACGCCGTTGTCTTCCGCCGTTGGCATATTCCCCGCCCGCACGTTCACCTGAATCGCCGGCAGCAGCAACGTCGGCATGCCCAATCCGGCATCACGCTGGGTACGCATCTCGACGAACGCGGCTTCATCGATCCCGTCATGCACATGAATATTGCTTTTGCGCTGTTCGCCGACCGTGGTCTGGCACTGCGAAGCGCGCCCTTCAGGCGGGTAATCGTGACACACGTAAAGCTTCACGCTGGCCGGAAAAGCCAGCAACTTCTGGATCGACCTGAACAATTGCTGGGCATTGCCACCGGGGAAATCACAGCGCGCGGTGCCGACGTCGGGCATGAACAGCGTGTCGCCAACGAGGATCTGCTCGCCGTCGATCACGTAAGCCATGTCCGCTGGGGTATGGCCGGGGACGTGCAGGGCGGTGGCCTTGAGGTTGCCGATCATGAACGACTCGTTCGGCGCAAACAGGTGATCGAACTGCGAGCCGTCGATACGAAATTCCGGCTCGAGGTTGAACAGCGCCTTGAACACATTCTGCACCTTGCTGATCGATTCGCCGATGGCGATCTTGCCGCCCAGCTCGCGACGCAAGTACGGCGCAGCGGACAGGTGATCGGCGTGGGCGTGGGTTTCCAGCAGCCATTGCACCTGCAGCCGGTGCGCACGGACGAAGGCGATGATCCTGTCCGCCTGCTCGGTGCCGGTGCGCCCGGCGGCGCCGTCGTAATCGAGCACCGGGTCAACGATTGCGCAGTGTCCGCCGTCGGCTTCATAGACCACGTAGCTGTAGGTCGAAGAGGCGGGGTCGAGGAACGCTTCAATCAGGGCGGGCATGGCAAAAACCTGTGCTGGGGAATTTCGGGTTGCAACACTTTATGTAAAAACATAATGTTCGCAGCTTAAGTGACCTTCAAGGCCTCGTGCAAATGCAATCCAGTCTGACCGAATGTGAAGTCGCCCAACTGCGTGCCTCGGCCTCCAAAGCCTGCGCGCTGCTCAAGGCCCTGGCCAATGAGGATCGCCTGCTGATTCTCTGTCAACTCACCCAGGGCGAACGCAATGTCGGCGAACTGGAAACCATGACCGGCGTACGCCAGCCGACGCTGTCCCAGCAACTGGGCATTTTGCGTGACGAAGGGCTGGTCGCGACCCGCCGTGAAGGCAAGTACATTTTCTATGGCCTGGCCAGTCACGAAGTGATTCAGGTGATGAAGACCCTCTCGGGGCTCTATTGCGGAGCGGTACTCAAGAGCTGGGAACAGCAATAAATGCCAGCCCTCAAACGCCCCTTGTAGGAGTGAGCCTGCTCGCGATAGCGGTGAAACAGTCAATGAAGATGTCGGCTGGT
>NZ_QETJ01000318.1:0-1404 GCF_003105095.1 Pseudomonas sp. NDM
CTCGCGATAGCGGTGAGTCAGTCGCTGAATGTACTGGCTGACCCACCGCTATCGCGAGCAGGCTCACTCCTACAATTGATCTGTGTCCGACATTGAGTCGCGCAAACAAAAACGCCCGGCATTTAGCCGGGCGTTTTTTATTGTGGGCTGATCACTCGTGATACTGCGCCGACAACTCATGCACTGCACGCAGGAACGCGCCGGCATGTTCCGGATCAACTTCCGGGGTGATGCCGTGGCCAAGGTTGAACACGTGGCCGCTGCCCTTGCCGTAGCTGGCCAGGATGCGTCCGACTTCAGTGCGGATCGCTTCCGGTTTGGCGTAGAGCACGGTCGGGTCCATGTTGCCTTGCAGCGCGACCTTGTCGCCGACACGGGCGCGGGCATTGCCGATGTCGCAGGTCCAGTCCAGGCCGAGGGCGTCAGCGCCGGCGTCGGCGATGCTTTCCAGCCACAGGCCGCCGTTCTTGGTGAAGAGGATCACCGGCACTTTGCGGCCGTCGTTCTCGCGGATCAGGCCGCTGACGATTTTCTTCATGTAGGCCAGCGAGAATTCCTGATACGCCGCTGCCGACAGGTTGCCGCCCCAGGTATCGAAGATCTGTACCGCTTGCGCGCCGGCCATGATCTGGCCGTTGAGGTACGAGGTCACCGACTGCGCCAGTTTGTCCAGCAGCAGGTGCATGGCCTGCGGGTTGTCGTAGAGCATCGCTTTGGTCTTGCGGAAGTCTTTCGACGAGCCGCCTTCGACCATGTAGGTCGCGAGAGTCCAAGGGCTGCCCGAGAAGCCGATCAGCGGTACCCGACCGTTGAGCTCACGGCGGATGGTGCTGACCGCGTCCATGACGTAGCCGAGGTCTTTGTGCGGATCGGGGATTGGCAGGGCTTCGATGTCAGCGAGGGTGCTGACGACTTTCTTGAAGCGCGGGCCTTCACCGGTTTCGAAGTACAGGCCCTGGCCCATGGCATCGGGGATGGTGAGGATGTCGGAAAACAGGATCGCCGCGTCCAGTTGCGGGTAGCGGTCGAGCGGTTGCAGCGTGACTTCGCAGGCGAATTCCGGATTCATGCACAGGCTCATGAAGTCGCCGGCGTGAGCGCGGCTGGCGCGGTACTCCGGCAGGTAGCGACCGGCCTGGCGCATCATCCACACAGGGGTGACGTCAACGGGTTGCTTGAGCAGGGCGCGGAGGAAACGGTCGTTCTTCAGGGCAGTCATGTCGGCATCCGGAAAAAAAGTGCGGGCATTTTCTCAGAGCGCGAGGCAAAAGGCACGGATGTGGGTCAGCCTTTTGTCTATCGGGTCAATTTATTGCGTTGGAATGCTGATTTTTTGCAGCAACACAAAACAACTGTAGGAGTGAGCCTGCTCGCGATAGCGGAGTATCAGGCAATGCATCAGGT
>NZ_QETJ01000319.1:0-1379 GCF_003105095.1 Pseudomonas sp. NDM
CGCGATAGCGGTATGTCAGTGAACGATCTGCCGGCTGACACAGCGCTATCGCGAGCAGGCTCACTCCTACAAGTGGGACTGTGTGATTCTGGAGAATGTGAGCTAGATTGCACGCCATGCCTTTAGCCGAATCCGTTTTCGATTACGAAGCCCGCCTCGCTGCCTGTGCCCGGGGCGAGCGCGCGGCTCTGCGCGATTTGTATGTGCAGGAAGGCCCGCGCTTGCTCGGCGTAGCCAAGCGGCTGGTGCGCGATACGGCGCTGGCAGAGGACGTGGTGCATGAGGCGTTCATCAAGATCTGGAACGGCGCCGCCGGGTTCGACCCGGCGCGCGGTTCGGCGCGCGGCTGGATGTTCAGCGTGACCCGGCATCTGGCCTTGAATCAGCTGCGCAGGCAAAGTCGGGAAACGCCCTTCAGCGAAGAACATGAGGCAGCGGCGCCTGATGAGTTGGCCGATGTTCACTCGGCGCGCATCCATCGCTGCCTCGAGCAACTGGAACCGCAGCGGCGCAGCTGTATCCTCCACGCCTACGTCGACGGTTACAGCCATGCGCAGATTTCCGCACGCCTCGACACGCCGCTGGGCACGGTCAAAGCGTGGATCAAGCGCAGCCTCAATGCTTTGCGGGAGTGCATGGGATGACCGGCGAATCAGCGCAGGACCGGGATGAACTGGCCGGCGAATACGTGCTCGGCACGCTGTCGTTCGAGCAGCGCATCGAGGTGCAACGGCGTTTGCCCGACGAACCCGAATTGCGGGCCGCCGTGGATGCCTGGGAACGGCGGCTGCTGGAGCTGACCGATCTGGCCGAGCCACAGCAACCCTCGGCGCAGCTGTGGCCTCGCATCGAACGCAGTCTCGAACGACTGACGGTGAGTAAACCGCTGACTTCGTGGTGGAACCTGCTGCCGCTGTGGCGCGGTCTGAGCGCCGCCGGTCTGGCGGCGACATTGATTCTCGGCACGATCCTGCTGACCCAGACTGCGCCGAAACCGAGTTATCTGGTGGTGCTGGTGGCGCCGCAGGACAAGGCGCCGGGTTGGGTGATTCAGGCGAGCGATTCCCGGGAGATCCAGTTGATTCCGCTGGGCGTGGTCGAGGTGCCGGCGGACAAGGCGCTGGAGTTCTGGACCAAGGCTGACGGCTGGTCGGGGCCGGTTTCCCTGGGTCTGGTCAAACCGGGGCAGGCTTTGTCGGTGCCGCTGGACAAATTGCCGCCGCTGCAGCCCAACCAACTGTTCGAGCTGACGCTGGAAGGCGCGAGCGGCTCGCCGATCGGCAAACCGACGGGGCCGATTCAGGCGATCGGGCGTGCGGTCAAAGTCTTGTAGTGTGCCCTGTAGGAGCTGCCGAAGGCTGCGATCTTTTGATTTTTCT
>NZ_QETJ01000320.1:0-1346 GCF_003105095.1 Pseudomonas sp. NDM
GTAGGAGCTGCCGAAGGCTGCGATCTTTTGCTTTAGACCTTCAGGACTTTCCCGCCGATCGCCACAGCGACCAGCAACACCGCCATCAGTCCAAAGGCAAAACTCAGGCTGCTGGCATGGGCGACAAAACCGATCACCGCCGGCCCGGCGAGAATCCCTGCGTAACCGAGCGTGGTAATCGCCGGCACCGCGATGCTTTCCGGCATCACTGTCTGCTTGCCGACTGCCGTGTACAGCACGGGAACGATGTTCGAGCAACCGGCGCCGACCAACGCGTAACCGACCAGCGCCGCTTGCCAGCTCGGCGCGAAGGTGGCGAGAAACAACCCCGCCGCAGCCAGCAGCCCGCCGAACAGAATGATCCGCGTGGCACCCAGCTTGCGCACGATGCGGTCACCCAGCAGACGTCCGACGGTCATGGTCAGGGCGAACGCTGCGTAACCCATTCCAGCGTACGCCGTGTCGATTCCGCGTTCCTGGGCGAGGAACACGGCGCTCCAGTCCAGCGCCGCGCCTTCGGTGAGGAACACGATGAAGCACATGCCGCCGATAAACAGCACGATGCCGTGGGGAATGGCGAAGGCCGGGCCGGAGCTTTCACTGCCGTAGGGCAACATGTGCGGCACGCACTTGAGCAAGGCGCCGATCAGCAAAACCACCACCACCAGCATCGCCGCCAGCGGCGTCAGGCCGAGGCCGAGCAATGCGCTGACGCCCGCCGCACCGACAATGCCGCCGAGGCTGAACAAGCCGTGGAAGCCCGACATCATGTGCTTGCCGCTGGCGCGCTCGACGATCACCGCTTGCAGGTTCACCGTCGAATCCACCGTGCCGAGGCCGGCACCGAACATGAACAGCGTGGCGATCAGCGCCGGGATCGACGATACCGTCGCCAGCAAAGGCAGCGCCGCGCAGATCAGCAACGTGCCGCCGGTGGCCACACGCCGGCAGCCGAAGCGCGTCGCGAGAATTCCCGCCAGCGGCATCGCCAGAATCGAGCCGACGCCCAGGCACAACAGCAATAACCCCAACGTGCCCTCATCCAGCCCGGCCCGCGCCTTGGCATACGGCACCAGCGGCGCCCACGCGGCGATGCCGAGGCCGGCGATGAAAAAAGCGACGCGCGTGGACATCTGTTCCAGGCGTCCGGGGACGAGCGTGTCTTGGGGGTTGAGGCTGGTCATATCGATCCTTGGCAAAAAAACAACTGCATCCCGAGTGACATTCTGACGGCGTTGAGGTTCGATCTCAGGCCTTCGGGGCATAACGGTGAACATCCTACCCTGTAGGAGTGAGCCTGCTCGCGATAGCGGTGTGTCAGTCGACAATTTTTTAACGGACACACC
>NZ_QETJ01000321.1:0-1339 GCF_003105095.1 Pseudomonas sp. NDM
ACAGGGGAATGCATTTCAACTGTAGGAGTGAGCCTGCTCGCGATAGGGCCCTCAAGGCCAATAAAGGTGCACCTGACGAAGCACCGCCATGGGTTGGTGCGCGAAGATGTAACGAAACGTTAGCGCCGCCTGGCAGTCAGTAGCTTCATCAGCTCTTTTCGGCAAAAGGCCCGTCATGCTCTCGATCCTCAAACAAGAAAGCTTCCTGCTGCTGGCAGTCCTTGCCGCCTGCGTCGCTTATCCACTGGAACACTGGCTGCTGCACAGCGGCCAGATCGTCGCGCTGGTCGGCGGTCTGCTGCTGATCGCCTTCATCGTCGCCGCTTCGATGCGCGTCGCTCATCACGCCGAACTGCTCGCGGAAAAGGTTGGCGATCCTTACGGCACGATGATCCTCACGCTCTCGGCGGTGCTGGTCGAAGTGGTGATCCTGGCGATCATGATGAGCAACGAAGCCTCGGCGACGCTGGTGCGCGACACGATTTATTCGGCGGTGATGCTCGACATCAACGGCATCCTCGGCCTTGCCGCATTGATGGGCGGGATCAAACACGGCGAGCAGTCCTACAACGACGATTCGGCGCGCAGTTACAGTGTGATGATCCTCACTGCGATGGGCGTGTCGATGGTGGTGCCGGAGTTCATTCCCCAGGCCAACTGGAAGATTTATTCGGCGTTCACCATCGGCGCGATGGTGGTGCTCTATGCGTTGTTCCTGCGCATGCAGGTCGGCCCGCACAGTTACTTTTTCAGCTACAGCTACCCGGACAAACGCCGCCGCAAGGAGCCGGTCGAGCAGGAGCCGAAACCGGTCAGCCTGGCGTTGTCGATCGGCATTCTGGTGTCGGGAGTGGTGATCATCGGCGCGCTGGCCGAGGTCATGTCGAAGACGCTTGATCTGGGTCTGGAAGGCACGGGCGCGCCGCCGGTGATCACGGCGATTCTGGTGGCGGCGATTTCGGCAGCGCCGGAGATTCTGACCGCATTGCGTGCCGCGCTGGCGAACCGTATGCAGTCGGTGGTCAACATCGCGATGGGTGCGTCACTGTCGACAGTAATCCTCACCGTGCCGGTGATGGAAGCAATGGCGCTGTACACCGGCCAGCCGTTTCAAATGGCGATGACCCCGGTGCAGACAGTGATGATCTTCATCACCCTGATCGTCAGTGCGATCAACCTCAATGACGGCGAGACCAATGCCATCGAGGGCATGACGCACTTTGTGCTGTTTGCGACCTTTATCATGCTGTCGCTACTAGGCCTTTAGGGCTGGCAGATACCCACGTGGGAGCGAGCCTGCTCGCGAAAGCGGTGTGTCATCCAACAAACATGTTGTCTG
>NZ_QETJ01000322.1:0-1325 GCF_003105095.1 Pseudomonas sp. NDM
AGATCGCAGCCTTCGGCAGCTCCTACATTGGGATGTGCGTTTCCCTGTAGGAGCTGCCGAAGGCTGCGATCTTTTGACTTTAAAGCCCCATCTGCTTGCTGATGATTTCATTCATCACCTCCCGCGTCCCGCCGCCAATCGACAAGATGCGGTTATCCCGGTACAGCCGTTCCACCAGGCTTTCGCGCATATAACCGAGCCCGCCAAGAATCTGCACCGCCTCCGTCGTAATCCGGTCCGAGGTGTCGGTGGCAAAGTTTTTCGCCATGGAAATTTCCTTGATCACACTCTGCCCCGCTGCCATCTTCGCCGCTTGCCGGTAAGTGAACTCCCGCGACACTTCCAGCGCTGTGGCCATTTCGGCGAGGCGATGCTTGATCACCTGAAACTTGCCGATGGGTTTGCCGAACGCTTCACGCTCGCGCGCCCACTTCAGGCTCTCCTCCAGCGCCAATTGCGCGGTCATGTTGGCCATCAGCGCCAGCGCCAGCCTTTCGCTCTGAAAATTGCCCATGATGCAGGCGAAGCCCATGTTCTCTGCGCCAATCAGATTGCCTACAGGCACGCGGCAATCGTCGAAGAACAATTCAGCGGTATCCGACGCCCACCAACCCATTTTCTTCAGTTGCCGACCGACGCTGAAACCTGGCGTGCCCTTCTCGATCAGCAACAAACTGATGCCGCCAAACCCCGGCGCACCGGTACGCACCGCGACGGTGTAGAAATCCGCGCGCACGCCGCTGGTGATAAAGGTTTTGCTGCCAGTGACCCGGTAGCAATCGCCGTCGCGCACGGCGCGTGTTTGCAGGTTGGCGACGTCGGAACCGCCACCGGGCTCGGTCACGGCCAAGGCGCTGATCTTCGCGCCACTGAGCACCTGCGGCACGACCCGCTCACGGACTTGCGGGCGTGCCCATTTGACGATCGGCGGCAGACCGATATCCAGCGAGCCAAGCCCCGCTACCAGGCCGCCAGAGCCACAGCGCATCAACTCCTCACTGGCAGCGACCTTGGCGAACAGATCGCCTTCATGGCTACCGCCGAGCGCTTCGGGATAACCAATACCGAGAATGCCCGCCGCTCCGGCCTTGAGGTAAAGCTCGCGAGGAAAGCTTTCGGCTTCTTCCCACTGATCGATGTCCGGCAGGATCTCGCGTTCGACGAAACGTCTGACGCTGTCACGGACCAATTGGTGACTGGGGTCGAAGTATTCCTGAAAGGCAGGCATGGGCGAGCTCCACGGAAGGGTTCGCCGACGTTAACCGAGCGCTTGCTTGGTTTTCAAGATGCAGAAGATCAAAAGATCGCAGCCTTCGGCAGCTCCC
>NZ_QETJ01000323.1:0-1258 GCF_003105095.1 Pseudomonas sp. NDM
TGATCTGGCTTAATGATTCTGGACACCCCTAAAGGGCGGTAATCTACGCCCATAGACGAGGTGTGATTTGACCAGACGATATTTTTCGACAGATTTCAAACGGGATGCGGCTTGCCTGGTTTTGGATAAAGACTATTCGGTGAGTGAAGCCTGCGAAGCAATGGGCGTGGGCCCTACAGCTCTGCGTCGCTGGGTTGAGCAACTGCGTGCGGAGCGCAGCGGCAAGACGCCTGAGAAGTCCAAGGCCATGACCGTTGACCAACAACGCATCCAGGAACTGGAAGCAACAATTCGACGGATTGAGCGCGAGAAGGAAATTTTAAAAAAGGCTACAGCTCTCTTGATGTCGGATTCCCTCGATCGGTAAGGCTGGTCGAGGAGTTAAGCGAGCAATATTCAAGATCCGAGTTGTGCGTTGTATTTGGAATCAACCGCAGCAGTTATTACGAGCGTCTGAAACAGCGGGCGAAAGTAGATGACGGGCGCAATCGCCTAAAGATCAAAGCTGCTGAATTACATGAGCAAAGTCGCGGCTCAATGGGCGCGCGCAGCCTGTCAAAGGCGCTATGTAACGAAAAAGAGTCGGTGGGTCGTTACATGGCTCGTAGCCTGATGCGCGAGCTCGGGTTGAAGAGTCAGCAACGGCGCAGGCATCGTTACAAACCCAGCGGTGCGGAGGCGCAATACGCCCCCAATCATTTGGAGCGTAAATTCAATGTCGAGGTCCCCAATCGAGTGTGGTGTGGCGACGTGACTTACATTTGGGCCGGTACTTACTGGGTTTATCTGGCTGCTGTACTTGATCTGCATGCCCGGCGCATCGTCGGCTGGGCGATGTCCAGAAGTCCGGATTCAGCTCTGACCTGTCGAGCGTTAAAGATGGCTTTCGAGTCGCGAGGACGCCCTGAAAACCTAATGTTCCATTCGGATCAGGGCTGTCATTACAGCAGTAAAGTATTTCGTGAAATGCTGGCGGACATGCGCATAAAACAAAGCATGAGTCGACGAGGAAACTGCTGGGATAACGCCCCGATGGAGCGTTTCTTTGGCAGTTTGAAATCTGAATGGATACCCAAGGCTGGCTACCGAAACGAAGATGAGGCTAGTACCGATGTGTTGCGCTACCTGACCCATTATTACAATCGGATCAGGCTGCACAGTCACAACGGATATCGGACTCCGGTAGCAATGGAAGCCTTGGCAGCATGAGAAATGACCTAAACCCTATAACCGTGTCCAGTATCGTTTGACCAGAACA
>NZ_QETJ01000324.1:0-1233 GCF_003105095.1 Pseudomonas sp. NDM
AAGTACGCGCGATAAAAAAATTGCCCGGTTCGCCGGGCATTTTTTTGTCCGGGATTTGTCACTCAAGGACCGGCTGAAAGGATTTTTCTTACGGCTTTGGTCGTCTTTACGACGAGGCTTTTTCTGCGGGCAATCGCTTACATCGCTGCAGGAATATTAGGGCCTTTGTTTTTTTTCAGAGCACGCTAGAATGCGCCCCGAACGAGCGGAGAACTGTATGTGGCAACAGACTCTGATAACCCTGCGGGCAAGGCCCCGGGGCTTTCATCTGGTAACCGACGAGTTGCTCGCAGGCTTGCCTGAACTCAAGACCTGTCGGGTCGGTCTGTTGCATTTGTGGCTGCAGCACACGTCGGCGTCGTTGACCATCAACGAGAACGCCGATCCGGCAGTCCGCCGCGACTTCGAACGATTTTTCAATCGCCTGATCCCACAAGGAACAGACGGCTTCGAGCACAACGACGAAGGCCCGGATGATCTCCCGGCGCACTTCAAGGCCAGCGTGCTGGGTTGCCAGGTCAGTCTGCCGGTTGCGGCAGGGCGGCTGGCACTGGGTACCTGGCAGGGCATTTATCTGGGCGAGCACCGTGATCATGGCGGTGCCCGTAAAGTCCTCGCCACCTTGCACGGTGAGCAGGCATGAGCCGCTGCACGGCAGCGGTGGAAGATTTTTCAACGGCGGCTTCGACAGTCGCCAAAGCTGGTCTATAACTAATCTGCTTTTGGCAAGTCATGAGGTAGAACATGAGCGACGATGATCTGGAAAACGACGACCTCGAAGTAGGCGACGAAGACGAGGCCGAGGAAGGCCTGGAAGCGGCAGCGGAAGACGTTGCCGAGGACGATGGCGGTGACGACACGCCGGCTCCGGCTGCCAAAGGCAAAGCCAAGGCTGCGGTATCGGTCGACGAGTTGCCGAGCATCGAAGCCAAGAACAAGGAGCGTGACGCCCTGGCCAAGGCCATGGAAGAATTCCTTGCACGCGGCGGCAAGGTTCAGGAAGTGGAGGCCAACGTGGTCGCCGATCCGCCCAAGAAGCCGGACAACAAGTACGGCAGCCGCCCTATCTGAGGCGCGTCGCTCGCTTGCTGAAAAAGCCCGCCGTCGCTGCGGGCTTTTTCATGCCTGACATGAATGGAGCAGCCACCAGAATCCCCTGTAGGAGTGAGCCTGCTCGCGATAGCGGTGTATCAGATACATCTAATTGAATGACACTCCGCTATCGCGAGCAGG
>NZ_QETJ01000325.1:0-1218 GCF_003105095.1 Pseudomonas sp. NDM
TCGCGATAACGGTGTGTCAGTCAACATTGATGTCGACTGACACGGCGTCATCGCGAGCAGGCTCACTCCTACAGTGGTTTTATGGCGTGGCTTTTAAAGGGTGAAATCGCCCTCAGCCACCAGCTCGCTCAGCGGACGACGCGGGCTCGGCGTTTCGCGGGCTTGCAGGTACTCGGCCAGGGTTGCCTTGTCACCGAGCTTGCCCACCGCCACCGCCGCATGCAGGGCATATTCCTCAGGAATGTTCAGTTCCTTGCGGGTCAATTCCTGATCGAAACCGGCCATGCCGTGGGTGTGCCAGCCGCTGAGGCTCGCCTGCAGCGCCAGATGGCCCCACGCCGAGCCGGTATCGAACGTGCTCCAAAGTGCTGGGGTTTCCTCGGTGGCGCCCGGTGCCACGAAAGTGGTCTTCGAAATCACGATCACCAGCGCTGAAGCATGCTGCGCCCAGCTGCGGTTGAATTCGTTGAGCAGGCCCAGATAACGCTGCCAGTTCTGCGTATCGCGGCGTGCATAGAGAAAACGCCACGGTTGCGAGTTGTACGCCGACGGCGCCCAGCGCGCGGCTTCGAAGAAACTCAGCAAGGTCTCTTCAGGGATCGCTTCGCCGTTGAAAGCCCGGGGCGACCAGCGCTCGGTGAACTGCGGGTGAATGGCGTAATCGGCAACGCGAGGGTTGGCACTCATGCACGGATTCCTTGCAACGGATGGGGAGAAGTTCGCTGCAAAACCCTACTGGGCGGCGCTGGGGCTGACAAGCGGATTTACCGACAGTCGCCAGCGCTTGGCCACTGCGCCCGCTGGCACTAGACTGGCGGCCTTTTCACCACCTTGATGTTGATGCTTGAACCATGGCCGCCATTGTCGAACCGTTCTGGAAACGCAAAACCCTCGATCAACTCGATCACGAGGAATGGGAATCGCTGTGCGACGGCTGCGGTCTGTGCTGCCTGCAAAAACTCGAGGATGAAGAAGACAACAGCGTCTATTACACGCGCATCGCCTGCAAACTGCTGGATCTGAAGACCTGTCAGTGCAGCGATTATCCGAACCGGATCAAGTTTGTCCCTGACTGCATCCAGCTCACCCCTGGGCAGGCGGAAGAATTCAAATGGCTGCCGCCAAGGTGAAGCCCAGCGGAATCAGCAGCACGCCAGCGACCAGTTCCCGCACGCTGCGGCCACGGGAAATCCGCGCGATGAACATGCCCACGAATGG
>NZ_QETJ01000326.1:0-1073 GCF_003105095.1 Pseudomonas sp. NDM
GCTCGCGATGGCGGTGTGTCAGTCGAATTATCGCTGATGACACACCGCCATCGCGAGCAGGCTCACTCCTACAGGGGATAGTGCGTAGAAGGCGGATTCTGCGATCAAGCCTAAACTCAAACGTAACCTGCCGTTGCAATACAGCCGAAGTCGCAAACAGCCGTACAGTCGTGTTGCCACCATTCATTGTGTACAATCGCGCTGTTTTTTACGCGATACTTGCCAGCGACCTACTGTGCCGTATTACAGTCACGGTCTATTCGCCGCAGTTTTCCCGACTCGAGTGCCCATGAACGAACAGTTGCAACCCCTCAAGAAACAACCGCGAGCAGGCAAAGCCGGCCGCAGCGGGACCCAGGACGATATTGTCTACGCGCATATCTTCGAGGCCATCCTCGAACAGCGTCTGGCGCCCGGCACGAAATTGAGCGAAGAAGCGCTGGGGGAAATCTTCGGGGTCAGCCGCACCATCATTCGCCGCGCGCTGTCGCGTCTGGCCCATGAAGGCGTGGTGCTGTTGCGGCCGAACCGTGGCGCGGTGGTCGCCAGCCCGAGCGTTGAAGAGGCGCGTCAGGTTTTCCTCGCCCGGCGTCTGGTCGAACGCGCCATTACCGAATTGGCCGTGCAACACGCCACCGCCGAGCAGATCGCCGAACTGCGGCAGATGGTCAATGACGAACGCGACAGTTTCTCCCGTGGCGATCGCGGCGCCGGTATTCGTCTGTCAGGCGAATTCCACCTAAAACTGGCGGAAGCGGCGATGAACGCACCGTTGATCAGCTTCCAGCGCAGCCTGGTTTCGCAGACTTCGCTGATCATTGCCCAGTATGAAAGCGGCAACCGTTCGCACTGCTCGTACGACGAACACACTCAACTGATCGACGCGATCGAGAAGCGCGACGGCGAGTTGGCGGTGAACCTGATGATGCATCACATGGATCACATCGACAGCAAGCTCAACCTCGACGAGGAAGGTGCGTCGGATGACCTGCATGCGGTGTTCTCGCATTTGTTGCAGACCAAGAAGCCGGGGCGCTCGAGCGCCAAGCTCTGATCTGAAACCGAGTCGCGGC
>NZ_QETJ01000327.1:0-1016 GCF_003105095.1 Pseudomonas sp. NDM
CCGCCGCCCCCACCGCCGCCCGCGTTCACAGCGAACGTCGACGGCCAACCGCCGGTGCACGATTCCGCTTACCCACCGAGGCAAGCGCGTCCCTGGTTCGGTGGCCCGGTGGTGCCACTGACCTTTCAGTTCATCACGCTGATGATCGCTGCGTGGTACGGCGCCAAACTGCTCAGCCGGCCGATCCAGCGCCTGAGCGACGCCGCCGAGCGCCTGAGCGAAGACCTCGACAGCGACCCCCTCGACGAGTCCGGCCCGCGCGAAGCCCGGCAAGCCGCGCACACTTTCAACCTCATGCAGCGGCGTATCCGCGAACAGGTCCAGCAACGCGCCCGCATGCTCGGCGCCGTCTCCCACGACCTGCGCACGCCACTGTCACGGCTGAAACTGCGCCTGGAAAACATCAGCGACGACAAACTGCAAAACCAGATGCGCCAGGATCTGGACGACATGATCGGCATGCTCGACGCCACCCTCACCTATTTGCACGAACAACGCACCAGCGAAGCCTTGCAACTGCTGGACGTGCAGGCGCTAGTCGAATCGCTGTGCGAGAACGCCCAGGACCAGGGCGCCGATGTTCAGGTCAGCGGCCACTGCGCGCCCATGCCGGTGCAACCGATGGCGCTGCGCTCATGCATCAACAACCTGCTGGATAACGCCCTGCGTTACGCCGGACAGGCGCGGATTGAACTGCTGGAACAGCATGAAGCATTGCTGATTCGGGTAATCGATCACGGACCGGGCATCGCCGAAGACCAACGCGAAGCCGTGTTCGAGCCGTTCTATCGACTGGAGGGATCGCGTAATCGCAACTCCGGGGGCGTCGGACTGGGCATGACCATCGCCCGCGAAGCCGCGCAGCGGTTGGGTGGGCAATTGACGCTGGAAGACACACCGGGCGGTGGGTTGACCGCAATTGTTCGGTTGCCGCGGTGCTGACTCCCTGTGGGAGCGAGCCTGCTCGCGAAGGCGTCTGTTCATTCAATGTCTGTGTTGAATGTACGCCCCCTTCG
>NZ_QETJ01000328.1:0-1003 GCF_003105095.1 Pseudomonas sp. NDM
AGCGTGGGGTCTACAACATAGACGGGGCGATATTTTGGCGAGCTTGGTGGAGCGCCTAGATCTTCAGGTTTGAGGTAGTAGTCGAGAGCGCGGTCGGTGGCCTCTTTGACTTTTTGCGAGTCGAGATCGGGGCCGTGGGGGGTTGGCGGGTTGGGGGTTACTTTGAACATGGGCGTGCTCCAGTTTCGAGTATTGGGAGCCAGCACCCTCGCTACCAAACGAAGGGTGGTGGCCATACGCAGGTTGGTAGACCGGTCGAAACAGGAAACCCGGCGCTCACAAAGGAGCCCCACGCATGCCCACCATAAAAGCCGAGCCCCGAATCGGGACTGCATACGGTGACGCTATACAACGGTTTCGACGCGGGCTACCAAACCCCATCACTGTTTTCCAGTGACCAAGAAACGATATAGCCAACCTCATAGCCGCGTAAGCCGGCGGATTCTGGCGTAGGCGTAGGCAATGGCGCAAGGAGTTGTAGCCGGGATGGCGTAACGGATCGTGTAGTTTAAACATAGGAATTTGAAGATGTTTAATTGCTGGGATTGCCTCTGACAGGCAGGTGGTTTGATGTCGTCTGGAAGGGAGCTTTCGCGAGCAGGCTCGCTCCTACACTGGATCTGCGCCAATCACAAATTATGCTCCCGACACCGAGCCCCTGTAGGAGTGAGCCTGCTCGCGATGAGGCCTTCTTTGCCGACAACGATCTCACTTAAGCACTGCAGAAACTGCCTACAACTGCGCCAGAATACGCCGACTGGTGCGGGTTGAGGCCAGGTTCTATCGTTTGCCGTTCGCTACTCAATCACGCAGACCGGCCAGCATGAATACAACCCCCGCCCGAAAACCCGCTAAACAGAAAATTCGAAATGAGCTGACATTCCTTGATGTTCGGCAGGCCGCACGTGATGGGCAGAACGTGTTCGATAAATTTGTGATCACTGGCAGGCTACCCATCACCAGATGAATCAAAAAGATCGCAGCCTTCGGCAGCTCCTGCACG
>NZ_QETJ01000329.1:0-959 GCF_003105095.1 Pseudomonas sp. NDM
ATAGCGGTGGGTCAGACGCACCAATTTTGATTGATGCACTGCTATCGCGAGCAGGCTCACTCCTACAGGGAAACTGCGGCCGGCAGCTTAATCCCTGAAGAAATCCGGTCAAGTGCTGAAATAGCGCACGATCAAGGCAATCCCGCTGGCCAGCACCAGCCAGGTCACCAGCCGCACAAATGCCTCGCGTGACAACCTCAGGGTCAGCCGCCGGCCGATCCACAAGCCCAGCGCCATGGCCGGCAACAGACACAGGGCCAGCATCAACAAGGGTAGCTCGGCGTATACACCGGCGATGGCGAACAGGCTCAAACGCACCACCGTGCTGCAACTGATCAGCGCACTTTGCGTGGCCCGCGCCGCTTCCTTGGGCAGACGACTGTTGAGATAAATGGCATAGAGAAAACCGCCGCGGCCAAACAAAGCGCCGAACAACCCGCCCACCGTGCCCATCGGCACCGCCCACGCCGCTGACAACTGCGTCGGCCGGGCTTTGACCCACAGGCTGTAAACCGCATAAGCGCTGATGAACAGCCCCATCAACAACAGCAACAGATCGGATTTCAGATTCAGCAGGAAGATCACCCCCAGCGTGCAGCCGATCGCCATGCACGGCAGCAGCCGGAGCAATTCCGGCCTGGCGACGTCCCGCCGCGAGGGCAGCAGATTGCCGAATGCCGCGACGAAATCCAGCAGCACCAGCAGCGGCACGATTTTCGACAACGGCATGAACAGAATCAGAATCGGCCCCGCCACCAGCGCCGTGCCGAAACCGGCGATGCCGAACACGATGTAGGCCAGCGCAATGGCCAGCCCGATCACCGCCCAACCGCCAGCGCCCCACGACCATGTGCCCAACAGCTCCATCATGCTCATTGTCCGCATCCCTTATAAAACCGCGCTGACTCTACCATTCCCCTGTAGGAGTGAGCCTGCTCGCGATAGCGGTGTGTCAGTCG
>NZ_QETJ01000330.1:0-940 GCF_003105095.1 Pseudomonas sp. NDM
ACGAGCCTCACGACGACGCCCCCGACCAGGCGAAAAACCCCAACGGCGATGCCGCCGACTGCGTGCCCAACACCTGCACCAACGGCTGTCCGGTGTCGATGGTCACTGGCGAAGAACTGCTGACCCTGACCGACGCGGTGCTCGATGGCGTACTGCCGTTCGAGTTCACCCGTTTGTATCGCAGCAGCGCCGTCGAGATCGACATCGGCCTGGGCTTCGGCTGGAGCCATACCCTGGCTCATCGCCTGGCTTTCGACGGCGATGGCGTGATCTGGATCGACCACGAGAGCCGCCGCACCCGCTTTCCCCTGCCCAATGTCGCGCGCCCGGCGATTCACAACAGCCTGTCACGGGCGGCGATTTTTTTAGGTGATGAACCTGAAGAACTGATCCTCGCCATGGCCGGCGACAGCGCGCGGTTCTATCACTTTCGCGCCGGCCGGCTGACCGCAATCAGCGATGTCTACGGCAATCGTCTGACCCTGCAACGCGATCGCTCCGACCGCATTCAGCGTCTGGACAACGGCGCCGGCCGCTCGCTGCTGTTGCGTTATGACCGGGCGCAACTGGTGGCGGTCGATTATCAGGTGTTCGTGCAGGGCGAGTGGAGCACTGAGCAGAACCTCGCCACCTACCGCTTCGATGCCCGGCAACGGCTGCTGACCGCGACCAACGCGGTTGGCGACAGCGAGCGCTACGACTACGACGACCACCACGTCATCCTCCAGCGCCAGCTCACCGGTGGCGCGAGCTTTTTCTGGGAGTGGCAACGCGAGGGCAAGGCGGCGCGCTGCGTGCGCCACTGGGCCTCGTTCTCGCAGATGAACACCCGCTACGTCTGGAACGATGACGACGCCAGCGTGACCGTGCATTACGTCGACGGCACCGAAGAAGTCTACGTCCACGACGAGCGCGCGCGGCTGGTGCGTCAGGTCGCGGC
>NZ_QETJ01000331.1:0-820 GCF_003105095.1 Pseudomonas sp. NDM
CAGCCACCTATTTGCCAACTGACACACCGCTATCGCGAGCAGGCTCACTCCTACAGGGAAACAAGTGTCCGACGTTTAGTTTCGTTTACGTCTGGTCTCGCAATATCAGATGACGCCCACAGACCTTGTAGGCAAACTCCGAAACTCTTGTTGGGGCGCTGTGCCGCTCTATTGCGCTGTTTTTCGACGGGATACTCTCCGGATGTCGCTGACCCATTCAGCGATCGGGCTTGGTAACCCGGTGGAACAAGGCGCAACAGCGCACCCGACACGACTCAGGCGTAATCCCGTCCGAGCCCCTGTGTTATGGCAGCTGTGTGTGGGACGCTTTCGGGCGTGCCGGTTTCCTTGATTCCCCGGTTTACCAACCTGCGCACAGCTGCCACCCATTCGCTTGGTATCGGATGCGGCAGCTCTCGAAATCAAGGGAACTGACCATGAACAATCAATCTGATTTTAAAACCATCGGCTTCACCCCTTTCCTCTATAACTCGGATCAAGCGTTCTTCAACGTCCGCTCCGGCATCCCGATCATCAATGCCTTGTCCCAATCCTCCGACCTGCTATCCCTCGCCAAATCCTTCGCAGAAGACGCAGCTTTCAACAGAGACACCGACCGCCATGCCTGGGCCGCGCATTACCTGACAGTGATGGGCAAAGCCTTGATTGATGACGTGATCCAAGCGTTGATGCCGCGACCTGCGCGGACGAAGACCGAGTCTGAATGAGAGATGCCTGAAAGATTGTAGAGGTTTGCAGATCAAAAGATCGCAGCCTTCGGCAGCTCCTACATGGAATGCGAAACCTGTAGGAGCTGCCG
>NZ_QETJ01000332.1:0-815 GCF_003105095.1 Pseudomonas sp. NDM
CAGCCGGCAGCGCTTTTTTATGCCTGATTGCTTTCCCTTTGTGGCGAGGGAGCTCGCCACAGGGATCGTATTGCATTCGGGATGGGCGCTCCGCGTACAATGCCCGCTGCCCCGCAGGAGACTTCCATGACGCGTCCCGCCACCGTTCGCAAACCCCGTGCCCGCAGTCAGGCGCGGATCGATTCGATACTCGACGCCGCGCGCACGCTGCTGGCCGCCGAGGGCGTGGCCAGCCTGTCGATCTACAGCGTCGCCGAGCGCGCGCAGATTCCGCCCTCTTCCGTGTATCACTTTTTCGCCAGCGTCCCGGCGCTGCTCGAAGCGCTGACCGCCGATGTCCACGCGGCCTTCCGCGCCTGCCTGCAAGCGCCGATCGATCATGATGCTTTGCGCGACTGGCGAGATCTGTCGCGACTGGTCGAACAGCGCATGCTCGAGATCTACGATCAGGATGCCGCCGCACGGCAATTGATTCTGGCGCAACATGGCCTGACCGAAGTGACCCAGGCTGACCGCCAGCACGATCTGGAACTGGGCGACCTGATGCACAAATTGTTCGACCAGCATTTCGAGTTGCCGAGACTGCCGGACGATGTCGATGTGTTTGCCCTGGCCATGGAACTGGGCGACCGGGTGTATGCCCGCTCGGTGCAGCAGCACGGGCAGATCACCCCGCGCATGGCCGAGGAAGGGATGCGCGTGTTTGATGCCTATATCGGCCTGTATCTACCGACGTACCTGCCGAAGAGAAATCCCTAGCGCATGCACCGGCCCCTTCGCGAGCAGGCTCGCTACCACATTTGAAATGCGCTCCC
>NZ_QETJ01000333.1:0-496 GCF_003105095.1 Pseudomonas sp. NDM
CCGTGGCGACGCCCTGCCCGACCTTGAAGACTACGATTACCCGGGCCGCTTCATCGACCGCGAGCGCGGCAAGCATTTGGCCAAACGCGCCCTCGAACGCCACCGCTGCGACTTCCAGCTCGCCGAAGGCAAGAGTGATCAGCCACTGCTGGTCAGCGGCCATTTCCTCGCCCTGACCGAACATCCGAAAGCCAAGTGGAATGATCTGTGGCTGCTCACCGAAGTCCTGCACGAAGGCAAGCAGCCGCAGGTGCTCGAAGAGTCGGTGACCAGCGACACTACGGCGCTGAAAGACGATTTCCATCAGGGCTATCGCAACCGCTTTCAGGCCACGCCGTGGGACGTGCCCAACCGTCCACCGCTGCGCCACCCGAAACCGCGCATCCTCGGCAGTCAGAGCGCGGTGGTCACCGGCCCGAAAGGCGAAGAAATCCACTGCGACGAATACGGCCGGGTCAAAGTCCAGTTCCACTGGGATCGCGAAGGTCAGGCCGAC
>NZ_QETJ01000334.1:0-483 GCF_003105095.1 Pseudomonas sp. NDM
AAGAGAACTCACAAATTTTACCTTAGCCTGATCCGTTACCAGTGAAAGTAACGTTCAGTCTATCTTTCTATCACATACCCAAATTTTTAAAGAACGATCCAGTCAAAAGACTAGAAATCAATATTCACTACGAATATTCATTTCTAAACTCTGTAACGGCGAAGCAGTTTATGGTGGAGCCAAGCGGGATCGAACCGCTGACCTCCTGCGTGCAAGGCAGGCGCTCTCCCAGCTGAGCTATGGCCCCATAACAAAATTGGTGGGTCTGGGCAGATTCGAACTGCCGACCTCACCCTTATCAGGGGTGCGCTCTAACCAACTGAGCTACAGACCCAATTTCGAGCTTGTAACTGTTAGCTCAGAGCTATCAGCTTGGAGCTTAAAGCTGCTTCTATCGTCTTCTTCAATGAATCAAGCAATTCGTGTGGGAGCTCATGCAGCAGCTGATGTCGTCGATTAAGGAGGTGATCCAGCCGCAGGTTC
>NZ_QETJ01000335.1:0-470 GCF_003105095.1 Pseudomonas sp. NDM
AAGAGAACTCACAAATTTTACCTTAGCCTGATCCGTTACCAGTGAAAGTAACGTTCAGTCTATCTTTCTATCACATACCCAAATTTTTAAAGAACGATCTAGTCAAAGACTAGAAATCAACATTCATCACCGTTTCGGTGGAATGCTCATTTCTAAGCTTTCAAACTTCAGAAGCAGTAGTGGTGGAGCCAAGCGGGATCGAACCGCTGACCTCCTGCGTGCAAGGCAGGCGCTCTCCCAGCTGAGCTATGGCCCCGTATTTCTACAGGCGTTTCCCACACAAAATTGGTGGGTCTGGGCAGATTCGAACTGCCGACCTCACCCTTATCAGGGGTGCGCTCTAACCAACTGAGCTACAGACCCAATTTCGGGCTGCTTCTATCGTCTTCTTCAATGAATCAAGCAATTCGTGTGGGAGCTCATGCAGCAGCTGATGTCGTCGATTAAGGAGGTGATCCAGCCGCAGGTTC
>NZ_QETJ01000336.1:0-459 GCF_003105095.1 Pseudomonas sp. NDM
TTGATGTGCTGATTCACGCCGACGGTGAGGTGGTCGTTGGCGCGGGTTTCGACTTTGCGGTCGGCGTAGACGGTGTGGTGTTCTTCGGCCTTGAATTCGCTGTAGCTGTTCTGTTCGACGGTGTCGTGGCGTTCGTTGCCGACGCGGATTTTCTGGTCGTGCTCGATGTTTTCGTCCCAGTCGCGCTGGGCGTGCAGGTAGATCTGTTCCTGACCTTTTTTGTCTTCGATGCGCAGTTCGTTGTAACCGCCGCCACCCATGGAACTGAGGGTCTTGAAGGTGCTGCGGGTCTTGTTCGCCGGCAGTGGATAGGGGACGGTGTTTTCCTTGTGGTACAGGCAGCCGCTGATCAGCGGTTGATCGGGGTCGCCTTCAAGGAACGTGACCAGCACTTCCATGCCGATGCGCGGGATGGCGATGCCGCCGTACTGGGCGCCGGCCCAGGCGCTGGAGACGCGC
>NZ_QETJ01000337.1:0-403 GCF_003105095.1 Pseudomonas sp. NDM
CTACACCTTGGGCAACAACGTCGAAATTCTCGCTCTGGCAGGTGCCGCAGACCTCAAGGCTACCGGTAATGCCCTGAACAACACCCTGTACGGCAACGATGGCAACAACGAACTCGACGGCGGCCTGGGTGCCGACTTCATGACGGGCGGCGCTGGCAACGATACCTACATCGTCGACAACGTCGGTGACGTGGTCAGCGAGACCAGCATCCTGGCCAGCGAGATCGACACCGTTCGCGCCTCGATCAGCTATTCTCTTGCCGCCAACGTGGAGAACCTCACGCTCACCGGCAGTGCGAATAACTACGCCGTCGGCAACGCGCTGAACAACGTATTGATCGGCAATGACGGCAACAACCAACTGGTCGGGGGGGCTGGCCTCGACACCATGATCGGCGGCAAG